>CAZWBV010000130.1:0-7974 GCA_964632225.1 uncultured Gammaproteobacteria bacterium
GACCAACTGGTTCGAAGCCAGTTACTCTATCCAGCTGAGCTACGGGCGCGTTGTGGTTTAACACTGCGGTTACACTTTCACTTGCCATCCATGGCGCAACAATGGGCACGACAATGCTGATTCTAATCAGCTCCAGCTCAACCGTCCTCGGTTGAGCACTCGCATTCATTTCTGATTTATATATGGCGCGTCCGGAGAGACTCGAACTCCCGACCGCCCGGTCCGTAGCCTCACTTACGACGCTAACTTATTGTTTTTAAAAAATTAATAATGACGCTCGTTGCCCTATTTGCAGGATTATACACAACTTTGC
Source organism: uncultured Gammaproteobacteria bacterium (assembly GCA_964632225.1). Classification (GTDB taxonomy): domain Bacteria; phylum Pseudomonadota; class Gammaproteobacteria; order SG8-11; family SG8-11; genus JAADIM01. Next base: position 314 of record CAZWBV010000130.1, read on the forward strand.
ACAACTGATGTCGGAAATGTGTCGGAAAGGATTTATTCCATTAAAATTAGTAAAAACATCAAGCGGTTTTAACATCTGTCTGTGTGGTTCTTTCTCTTAATTATCTTAACGCTAAAAGCGCCGGTATATCCCGTGCCGCATTTAAAACACGGATGATATCAATACCTTCATCAATTGCTATGTAAAACAAGGTATAGTTATCTATAGGAAAGCTTTGGAGATCAGGCGCAAGTTCCTTCCTGTCTCGACCCATATCAGGAAATTCTGCTAAATTTTCACAGCGTTTTTTTAAAAAATCAACATATTGATCTGCATTTTTTCCGGCCATGTCGGCAATCCCACGAGGCGAGTTGCCACGAGGGTAAAGCCCAACCGCAGTGGTTTGTTCTAAAGACCATGGGCCGCTTTTTCCCATTGTTGTTCGCTGGGCAGTTGTATCTTATAATTGCGTTGCGCCGACAACCAGCGACAAAATGCCACGGCTTCATACCAATTCACATCCGTTCTCGGCCGGTTGGCGTGGTGCCATTGGGATTCCTCTGCATCAGGTTTCTTAAGGTCTTGCCACCAGCGCTCATTTTGGTAACCGCCATCGTCGATAAAGGTTTGGTACTGGATGTTAGTGATGGGGTAGCGGCTAATGTGGAAGGTCTCTAAAAAAAGTGTCGCTTCATTGTGCTTTTCCTCTCTGCCAAAAATAAATTCACCGACTGGAATTTCCACCCAATCAAACTCAGGCAGTGTTTTGATACGGCGATTAGCCTTTAAGATGGGGGCGCTCATCCGCTTTGATCACTCACTTGTTCCAATAACAGAAGGTCGTCTTCTACGCCAGCCATTTTACCGAGCATCGCCGCGTATTTTGCCAGTTTTTGTTGCAGCTCAACCAGTTCTTCCACGAAACGCCTTACATAACGCTGGGTCATCGAAGACATTTTCTTTGGCATTTCCTATAACATGAGCATGCCATTTAGCGGTAAAGGGGCGCACGATTTGATTTAAAACAATGATCGCAATTTTGGTAAATTCCAACGCATGGCGCTTGTGGCGTTTGATGATCTCTCGGGTTGTGGCAAACAGGGAGTAGACACTCTTAAGTGCCGTTTCTTCATCACCGTGGCCCGTTGGTAAGGTCTGTGTTGTTATCCTGGTAAGCAACTCAATGTACATCTCCCAAGCCACATCGCGGTCTGCATCCTGGGGTTTGAATTCCATTTGCGCGAAACCTGCGTTGATCCTAAGGCTACTCATACCCCATTCTGCCAACCATTCTGACCACTTCATTATTCTGCTTCCCCTTTTAAAATAATTTGTGTCAGATATTCCATTTCTCCTTAGAAAAAATCGTGTGTGGAAAATAGGAGATCTGACACAAATGACACTTAGTGATAAACTAATAATGTGACCCGACAATTTAACCATCACGAGGAACTCGCTTTGCATGATAAGTAATAGCAAACTTGCTCGTAGTAAACATATTGTGTCCCCAGAATCCTCTATCCTAATTGATAGCGCGACTCGTCTAAAATCAAATACAGATATCTGCTATAGATAAGTACACCGTGCCGGACCGGGCTTGTTCAACCACTTGATAAAGTCCCGGCTCAGCCGCGCGACTTATCCTTGTTTGTTATGCTTTACTTTGCTCTTAATGGAAATGACTCTGGATTTTTTATTATCTTGAGTGAGACATCCACGTCTAAATCAGGCCAATAGAAATGTCCTGGGCTAGGCTCTTCTATATTTAGAATTTTTCCTATTGGCGCATCCTTGAACCAAGGAAAGTCTTCATATGATAAGAAATATTCTTCATCACCAGATATCAACCAAACTCCATGACAAGATATATTGGTGACTTCAGCTTCCGAATCGGGCATTGACATGACTCCTGATGCAGTTTCGATATTTTCCGTTTCTCAAATGACAATTCAACACCCGACCCCGCTGTCTCGGGTTAATCAGTCAATATGATACTTAACCCCTTTTACCTTATGCTAAACAATCAAATCCTTATCACAACATTTCCTTTTTTATGACCCATATCAACATAAGCATGTGCAGCCGATGCCTCAACCAAAGGAAATCGTTTATCAATGATCGACTTAATTTTCTCTGATTCAAATAGCGTTTTTACTTCGTTTAGCAGTTCACGAAGCTCTGGGATTGACCGCATACCGGTAGCGGAAAACTTAGCTTTTTTACCGCCAATGATTGACGTCCACAGCATTTGAAGCAAATTACTCACTCCAAAAACAGGCGATAGATAAACACCATTTTTACTCAACGAGTTTTTACAATAGGTAAAAGAATGTTTACCAATCGTGTCATAGATAATATCGTAAGTCTGCGCATTCTTTGCAAACTCCTCAGCGTTGTAATCAATCACCTCATCAGCCCCCAAAGACTTCACCCAATCTGCGTTTTTCTCACTGCAAACGCCAGTCACTTTGGCGCCGAAGTGTTTTGCAATTTGCACCGCTGCACTGCCTAAACTGCCCGATGCAGCAATGATTAGCACATGTTGTCCTTTTTGAATATCTGCCACATATTTGAGAAAATTCAAAGATGTCACCGCGCCATCACAAACGGGACACGCTTCTTCATAAGATAAGTTGTTTGGCATTTTGGCTATGACGGCATCCTCCGGCACGCAGACATATTCAGCGTTGCTGCCTTGACCAAAAATACTTTCACCAAAAACCGCGTCACTTGGTTTGAATTGCGTCACATTTTTGCCAACGGTTTCTATTTCACCGGCAAAACCAGTTCCAACAATCGAGTATTTTGGTTTTGTAAGACCAAGAAACAATCTGCCAATATAGGGACTGCCTTTGCGCATCATGGTGTCTGCTGCGGTGACACTCGCCGCATGAATCTTTACCAACACTTCATTCTCCCGAGGATCAGGCTTATCAACTTCCACAACTTGAAGTACATCAGGCGATCCATATTTTGTGTATTTAATCACTTTCATCATTTTTCTCTCTTTTTGCTGTTGCCATAATGCTATCCTAGTCTATACAATTAGGAATATAAATAACCAAAATAGCATTTGTGGTATGCGTATTTGTATGGACTGGCGATCTGTAAAATTTGACTGGAACCGGGCGCGGGCTTTTCTCGTAACAGCGGAAGAGGGTTCGCTGTCTGCTGCCGCCCGAGCACTGGGCATGACCCAACCCACGCTTGGCCGCCAGGTCACTGCTCTAGAAGAAGAATTAGACGTTGTGCTTTTTGAACGCGCAGGACAAGGCCTTGTTCTCACGCCCAGCGGTTTAGAATTAATGGAACACGTACGTGCCATGGGTGAAGCGGCGAGTCAGGTTTCACTTACAGCGAGTGGGCAATCAAAAAATCTGGAAGGAACGGTTTGCATCTCTGCCAGCGAAGTCTATGCCGTATTTATTCTTCCACCAATCATTGCCAAACTTCGTCAAATGGAACCTAAAATTAAAATCGAACTTATTGCAACGAATGTCGAGAGTGATTTGAGACGACGAGAAGCAGATATCGCACTGCGAAACTTTCAACCCACTCAGCCAGAACTGATTGCCAAAAAAATTAAAGATGTTTCCGCACGTTTTTATGCAACGCCAAATTACCTTAAGCAGATTGGAAAACCAAAAAAACAAGAAGATCTTAATCTAGCCAATTTCATCAGTTTTGACAGTTCCGGCATGCTTATTAATGAACTCAATAAAATGGGTTTTAATCTAACAAAGGAAAACTTTCCTATACTAACTGAAAACTATATCGCTCATTGGGAACTCGTCAAACAGGGATTGGGTATTGGTATCATGCCCGAGAATATTGGCGATGCCGAATCCTTAGTTATGCGAGTATTGCCAGATTTTCCACCGATTATTTTTCCAATTTGGCTTACCACTCATCGAGAGCTAAAGACAAGCAGGCGAGTAAGGTGCGTTTTCGATCATCTAGCTATCGAACTTATTTAACCTAATAAATCTATTCTTAGTTTTTCTAAAAAAAACTGATTTGGACAACAAACACGACCCAAATATTGCAAAGTTTAACCACAAAACCAATAAATCTATAAATTGAATTTTCATAAAAATAGTTTTCGCAGCTATATAAATAGGCGCACCTGAGTCACTATCGCTACGGGTATATACCTAAACACAGCACCGCTTCGTGCCGATACCCTACCACTACCACAAACCGTGCTTTTAAGCTCTCGCTTACAACAACACCGCATTGACAATTTCAGGTTAATACTATGAATCGAAAATATTTTTACTCATTGCTACAAAAAAAACAAGAATATGATTATGAACGCTATCTAAATACCGAAAAATTGCTGAGTTGCCAAAAAGACTTTGCTTCATTATGCAATCGAGATGAACTGCAATTTCAAATTGTGCATCAAACTGAAGAACTGTGGTTGAAGCTTATTGTTTATAGTTTATTAGATATCGATGATTATCTGGACGCTAGAAACACCAATCGCGTATTGTCATTATTCAAACGTGTACATTTGACCCAGCAGTTGATGATAGACCAACTCGCATTATTGGAAACCATGTCACCCAACGATTACCAATTAATTCGACAGCAGTTAGGTAATGGCAGTGGCAAAGAATCACCTGGATTTCGCGCGTTATCCAAAGCGCCTGCTTATTTATGGAATACCTTCAATTCTAAATATCTTGAAGCGGAGAACTTAACAGTAAAAAAAATTTATCACACTGAATATCGTCATTGTAATGCGTATATGATCGCCGAATGTCTGGCTGAGTTTGATGAATTGCATCAAAAATTCTGTTATCACCATGTGCAGCTTATCTATCGCAGCATTGGTTTTGAATCAAAATCGTTAAAGGGCCGCTCTGTTGAACTACTTAACCAACGGGTTAGAGAAAAATTTTTTCCAGAACTTTGGCAGATTCGCACAGAGATGACGGACGCTTGGGGACAACATTATGGCGTGGTACGAGAATCCTTCACAGATTGACAGCACAGAGGGAGGATTGCCGTAAACATTATTTTCAGAGTTCATTCAACCTAAATAAATCAGTTAAAATTTGTTTAGACTCAAGGTAGATTTACGCACGCTTCCGAGCTAGTCAACATCCAATCCACGCCCGTTGCGCCATTCCCGGGTGCACCTGTCGATCCGCAATTACCCGCCGTCCAGTTTCCACTAAGCGCAAATGAATTCACCTTTAAGGCCGCTCCGTTGTAATAGGGTGCTTTTGTGTACGACTGCGAACCACCTTGTGTCCCATTTCGTACTTGAGTTCCAGCAGGTAAACCCGCCTCTGGCCCGACATCATTGAGATTGACCAGAAACGCTTTATTCTTCCATCCATGCGGCACCGAAATATGGCATAGATTACAGCGAAAATTGGAGACAACAGATGAATGATAAATATGAAGATTATTCGCCGAATTGCCACAATTCACGCAGGAAACCTTGGTTTGAAAACCACTGTCTTGAATCACGCCTGCGGCGAAACCATTCGGGTTGCCATACTGATCAAAATCATGGCATTTAAAACACAAATCATTTGGTGTCAACGAGCCAGTCTGACTACTCGACGCGCCTTTTAAAATAAAGTCGTTTTCCGATCCATGCCCTCCCCAGGGTCTGCCATTTTCTGACGCGATATTCATATCCGGCACTACTGTCCCGTTTTGCGAATTTGAACCATGACAGTCGGTACAATACATCGTTTGATTTCCAACATCCAGATTAAAAGGCGAAAGCCAATTTTTCGCATCCGCATCACGAATACCACCACCACCGGGTAGCGCGGTACGCCCTGTTTCTCTAAGCACTGGATGCCAACTGCGATGGTTATTATTCTGAAAATTAAAATGAGCACCGCTTGGCGTAGCTGCAGTCCCCTCCCCCTGGTGTTCAATGGGTGACTGAAATTCCCGGGCTTGATCTGTATATTGCATCAGCCCATTCGTGCCCATCGGTGTACCACCGCCAGACGAGTTTAAAAAAGGTGGATTATCTCCAAACGCATATTGAGAATGACATTTTAGACATATCTGATATTCACGCGTGACATAAGGTTGAATCACATCAGTCAAACCATCGACGGGGGGATTACCTCTTTTTACTTGAAACGTAATACTTATTGCGGGTGAACTAAAATCAGTAAAAGTATATTGAGGCTCCACACCCCAGGCACCACGCAACACACCGGAGGCGATATTTGAATGCCGCCCTTCTGGCGATGACAATACATCAAACTCATTGTGTGAATGTGTCCCGGCAGCATCCGGTGTAGCAGGGTCATCGTTAAAACGCCGGTTTTTTATCACGCGGTGCGGATTGTGGCAGTCTGTACATTCTACATGTCTATTCGCAAGGCGAGCACGCGACTCCAGAAAATCTGCACCTGCTTGCGGGATCCCTGGCGCGTCGCCAATGTTGTGTACTTCTTCGGGACTATTTATACCATTCGACTGCTCATCAGTGGTAATCGGCATACGTGTTCTAAGCGCAGTAAAATCAGTTTTAATATCGGCAACTTCGGTGTTGATACCTTGCGCTGTCAACGTCCCTCCATCAGAAGAATGACATGTATAACATGTTTCCTCAATGGCGGGACGCCCGCCCTGCTTAACTAAATAACCATTGATGTTAACTGTCGGACCGTCGGTTCCTTCGCGCGTTAAACGACGCGCACCTTGTACAGTATGAGTATCATGGCATGCCAGACAGGAGGATTCCCAAACCTGTGTGCCAAGTGGAAATTCTCGAACACCGGCTGCTGCTGGCGTATACACTTCATTCGCTACATCCGGGTTGGCATGCGCAGAGTCTACCCAGCCTGCCTTTTTATGGCATGCCAAACAAATAATATCGCCATTTTCACCTACGGGATTACCGGGATTAAATGCAGTATCAGTCGGTCTTGTTGCCTGTAATCGACTAAGGCGTAAAAATTTTATATTTTGCTCCAATGTATCGTCGCGTATGTGGGGATCGTGACATGCATTACATTGAATTTGGTCGTTACCTCCCTCATCATTTTGTAATGGCACAAGAGGCGGGCGAACCCCGGCAACACGTGTCCCTATGTGCTCCTCAACGGACGGATCACGCATTTCCCCATCTTTAATCGCTAGCGCAGAATCATACGTCATTGAGATAGGGTGGTCATTGGTAAGATCAATACCCAAGTCACTGGTAAATCCAGTCAACTTGCCAGCGCCAACGGCAATCGCTCCACCTGCTAACGTCCCCGTCATAGCAATATCTTCGGTTGTGCCTATTTGATCTGTGAAGGAACCGTTTATGACGTTAACGGAACCAATCGCCATTGTCCCATCATGACAGGAAAGACAGAGCTTTGATGTGCCTGTAGGTTGTTGGAGCGATGCGCCTGGCTCACTCGCTGAATCTAAGGAACCGGAATTGTATGTATCATACGTTGCGCCAGACAACGCCCGATTCCATAGCGGCGCGGCGGCTTGCAGTGCACCGTGAGTTGTATGGCAAAATACACAAATTTCTGATTCAGACGTTGCTGAAACCGTACGTTCCTGTCCAGCAACCAAATCAGGTGAAAGCGATGCAGAGAAATTATGCTTGGTATTACTCACGTCAGAAATTCTCGCTGCATGAGAGACCCCTACCCCGATCCCGATACTGATACATAAAAATATGTAGGCAGCTCCCC
>CAZWBV010000131.1:0-4454 GCA_964632225.1 uncultured Gammaproteobacteria bacterium
GTAACTATTCCTGTAGCTGCGCCTGTTGATGACCTTAAGAACGACCCATTAACGTTACAGGGAGCCGAACAGTTAGCGCTGGAAACGGATTCTCTAATCAAAAAATTTGATATAGAAGCCGTGGCTTTTAGAGAAAGGGGCGTCGCAGCGACGAGTTTGCCTGATCCAAAAATAAAGATAGGCTTCATGAATTTGCCTACTGATACGTTTGATTTTCAGCAGGAAAATATGACGCAACAAGTTATCGGCGTGCAACAAATGTTCCCGTCGGCTAATCTTCTCAATTACAAAGGTGAGCAATTGGATCTGATGGGGATGGCCATGGGTTACAAGGCAGTGGACCAGAAAAGAGAAGTGCTGCGTGGTGTTAGAATGACCTGGTTGGCCGTGTATTTACAGCATCATGCTGAAAATATTCTGAATAAGAGCTATGAGGTATTCGATCAATTAGTGACAATTACAAAATCCAAATATCAATCCGGTCAGGGAAATCAGCAAAATGTGGTGCGTGCCCAACTTGAGCAGAGTTTACTAAAAGACGAAGAAATTCACGTTAAGGCGAAGAAGGAAAAGGCGATCGCCGAGTTAGGTAAGTGGATAAATGAGTCACAAATCAAGCGGTCAATGTCGTTAAATTCCTTATCGCTTCCGGCTATCGCCAGTCGCGAGGCGTTGACAATGTCTCTTGAGAACCACCCAACGCTGGAAGCATCGATGGCACGTGCACAGGCCGCTAAGCGGGGAATCGATGTCGCAAAAGCGCGCTATACGCCAAGCTGGATGGTGGATCTTAGTTACAGCAATCGACTTGACACGAGCCTCGGGGGGGAACGGGCTGAGTTTATTTCATTGATGTTTATGGTGGATTTGCCTTTGTTTACGTCAAATCGACAAGATAAGTGGGTAACCGCCAGTGAAAAGGAGTATAATTCTGCTCAATATAGCGTCGAAGAACGAAGAAAAAACTTAAGGCGTGGGCTGGATGCGGAATATGCAAACTGGTTACGCTTAAGTGAACGTCTGCAACACTATCGGGGAACGGTGTTGCCACAAGCCAGTCAACACGCCGAAGCGGCGTTAAAAGCCTATAGAAGTCAGGTAACTGAATTTGATCCGTTAATGCGGGCCAGGCTAATGGAACTGAAAATAAAGTTGCAAGCACTAAAATTACTGGTTGATCGTGCACAAACACAAGTCAATTTGCTTTATTTAACCGGGGATGGGGAATGAGGTATGGGACGTATAAACCAGAAAAAAATGAGTCGAGGTATTCAGGGTATTATTAAGTACCGAGCCTGGCTTTTCAGCTATGTTTTTCGTAGCTGCATTAGGCCTGCTATCGACCGGTTTGTTTTGTTATTGCAAAAACAAGTGTTTCTCGCGGTTATTCTTATCAGTGTAGCAGTGGGGTTTCGTTACTACGTTTTAGGGGTTGACGGTGATATGGATGCGCTAGCGTCATCTGACACAGCAAATGGACCGACGCTTTCGATGCCTGGTGTTGTTAGCGGCGGAATTGTTCGGGTGTCAGGCCAGGAATTTATAGATGAGCTGAATCAACACGATAAAAATAAAAATGACCAGCGTGATCACACTGGCCAAAATGAACATTTCGATGCCCCCAGTGAGACTCTCCTCAGCGAAGCGCCCAGTGAGGCCCCTAGTGAAGTTATTAATAGTGAAGTTATCAATGATGAGACAGCCGAAATAAAATCTCTCGTTGATTCTCTTGCGGAAGATGCCTCCAAAGAAAGCGCATTGGAACATGCTGGAAAGCATGCAGATCCGACTTACGTTTGTCCTATGCACTCAAACGTCGTGAATAAAGACCCGGATGCAACGTGTCCTATATGTGGCATGGATTTAGTTATTTTTGAGAATAGCGGCGGTGAAGCGGGTATCGTATCAATTTCTCCTCGTGTTATTAATATGCTCGGTGTTCGTTTTGGCAAAGTAAAAAAGAAAACCCTGTACCGTCTTATCGATAGTGTCGGCAATATCAAGTATAACGAAAATAAAATTAGCCATATTCACTTGCGTACAGATGGCTGGGTGGAACGCCTTTCGGTTAAGACGTTAGGCGAACGAGTCAAGAAAGGTGATTTGTTATTTCAGATTTATTCTCCAAAACTGGTTAACGCGCAGGAAGAATTACTGCAATCCAAATACATGGGTAATGATTCTCTGGTGGAAGCGTCAAGAGAACGATTAATTTCGTTCGGTATGTCAAAGTCCCAAATTCGCAAGCTGGAAAAGTCCGAGAAGATAAAACGCCTGGTAAGTTATTATGCACCGCAACCCGGCGTGGTTTCTGAATTAAATATTCGCGAAGGTATGTATGTTAAACCAGCTATATCTATCGTGAGCCTGGTAGATATGACGACGATATGGCTGGTCGCCAATGTGTTTGAAAGTCAGTCGAATTGGGTAAAGGTCGGTGATCGTGCAGAAGCGGTATTATCTTTTATGCCAGGCAAAACCTGGGAAGGCAAAGTTGAGTATGTTTATCCTACTCTAGACCCGAAAACACGCAGCCTGGAAGTGCGTTTGCACTTTGACAATCCTGATGAATTGTTAAAGGCGAACATGTACGCAAACGTTAAAATTTTTGCCAAGCCAAAGCGCAAAGCATTGTCTATACCACGTGAATCATTGATTCAGACGGGTGATGGCGATCGCGTTATTGTTTCTTTAGGCGACGGCAAATTCAAACCGGTCGCGGTGACAACGGGAATTGAATCCAATAATCGAATAGAAATACTCGACGGGCTGGAAGAGGGCGACAACGTTGTGATTTCCAGCCAGTTTTTAATCGACTCTGAAAGTAGTCTGCGCGCCAGTTTGATGCGTATGAGCGGCTCCTAGCATAATAATTAATGCGGCTTTAAATTTCATTTTCAGTAGCACCATTCAAACTAGCAACACTAATAAGCTGGTGGGGAGGGATAATTAATTAACGGATGTTACGCTCGATATTATAATAATTACACTCGATTTCTGTAATATCGCAACATATCTAGAATGGATTCAAGATAACATAGCATGATCGCCGCGATAATCAAATGGTCAATAATCAATAGACCTCTTGTGCTCTTATTGACTGTTTTGTTGATGGGGTGGGGTATTTATTCTGTATCGCGTATCCCGCTGGATGCCATCCCTGATCTATCCGATTTGCAGGTTATCATCAAGACCTCGTACCCGGGTCAAGCACCGGAAGTAGTTGAAGATCAGGTTACCTATCCGATTACAACCGCCATGCTGTCTGTTCCAGGAACAATCGCTGTGCGAGGTTTTTCTTTTTTCGGTGATTCTTATGTTTATGTCATTTTTGAAGACGGTACCGATATTTATTGGGCGCGTTCGCGTGTGCTTGAATATTTAAGCCAGGTCGCAGGTAACTTGCCGCGCACTGCCAGGCCACAGCTTGGCCCCGATGCAACGGGCGTGGGTTGGGTATATCAGTACGCATTGGTGGATCGATCGGGTGGTATGGATTTGGCGCAATTGCGCAGTCTTCAGGACTGGTTTCTTAAATATGAATTACAAACAGTGCCTGGCGTATCAGAGGTGGCAACTGTTGGTGGCATGGTCAAACAATACCAGGTTGTCCTTGATCCGGATAAATTGCGCGTTTATGGCATCGGGATACATAAAGTACGCATGGCGATACAACGCGCCAATCAGGAAGTGGGCGGTTCTGTTATTGAGCAGGCAGAAGCGGAATATATGATCCGCGCCCGCGGTTATTTAAAAAATATAACCGATCTAAAACACATTCCTCTCGGAGTAAATGAAAAAGGAACGCCGATTTTACTCAATGACGTTGCTGAAATTCAATTGGGCCCACAGATGCGGCGTGGTATTGCCGAACTCAATGGTGAGGGCGAAGTAGTGGGCGGTATCGTTGTCATGCGTTGGGGTGAAAACGCGATGGAAACGATTGTCGCGGTAAAGGCGCGACTGGATAGTTTAGCCAGAAGCTTGCCCGAAGGCGTGGAGATTGTTGAAACCTATAATCGTGCTACGTTAATTAACAACGCGGTTACCAATTTGCGCGATAAACTCGCGGAAGAATTTCTTATTGTCGCGCTGGTGTGTTTGGTCTTTCTATTTCATTTACGTTCCGCCTTTATCGCTATTATAATCCTGCCACTGGGTATATTGACCGCGTTTATTGTTATGGAAAAACAAGGGATTAACGCTAACATTATGTCTTTGGGCGGTATCGCGATCGCGATTGGTGCCATGGTCGATGCGGCTATCGTGATGATCGAAAATGCACACAAGCATCTGGAAAGAGAACACGTTACCGATGAGAACAGATGGGCGATTATGGCGCGTGCGGCGACTGAAGTGGGGCCTGCTTTGTTTTTTTCCTTATTGATTATTACGTTAAGCTTTCTGGCAGTGTTTACTCTGGAGGCACAAGTAGGGAAATTATTCAGTCCGCT
>CAZWBV010000131.1:4464-7189 GCA_964632225.1 uncultured Gammaproteobacteria bacterium
CCTATACTAAAACGTATGCGATGGCAGCCGCTGCAGGTTTATCGATTACACTAATGCCTGTATTAATGGGATATTTTATCCGTGGTCATATTATTCCGGAGGAAAAAAATCCAATAAGACGCGTTCTGGTCGCTGTTTACCTGCCAGTGATTCAGCTAGTGCTACGCTTTCCAATGACAACTATTTTATTTTCAATACTACTTATTGCCAGCCTGGCCTGGCCCGTTTCCCAGTTGGGTTCTGAATTTATGCCGGAACTGGATGAAGGTGATTTATTATATATGCCGACAACGTTTACCGGTATATCCATAGGTAAAGCCGGCGAGTTGTTGCAGCTAACTGATAAACTGATCCGCACCGTGCCAGAAGTGAAAACGGTGTTTGGAAAAGTGGGGCGTGCTGAAACGGCAACCGATCCTGCTCCGTTAACAATGATAGAGACCACCATTCAGCTACGTCCGAAGGACGAATGGCGCGAAGGTATGACGATCAATTTATTGAAAGAAGAACTGCAAAAAACGGTATCAATTCCTGGTTTGACTAACGCCTGGGTGATGCCAATTAAAACCCGCATTGATATGATTTCAACCGGTGTGAAAACACCCGTTGGCGTAAAAATTTCGGGACCTGATTTGTCTGAAATACAAAAAATTGGTGAAAAAATTGAAAAAATTGTTCTGAATGTAGCGGGCACCGTTTCCGCGTTTTCAGAACGTGTTGCAGGTGGTAGATATATTGATGTTGATATTGATCGAAGGGCCGCTGCCCGTTTTGGATTAAATATTGCGGATATTCATGACGTGATAGGGACTGCGGTAGGGGGTATGAACGTAACGCAAACTGTAGAAGGTCTGGAGCGCTATCCGGTAAATATACGTTACCCACAAGATACCAGAGACTCTGTATCCAAGTTACGACAACTTCCTATCGTGACACCCAGTGGCGCACAAATTCCGTTGCATGAAGTGGCGAGTGTTGCCGTTGTTGACGGGCCAGGCATGATAAAAAGTGAAAATGCACGGCGAATAGGTTGGGTTTTTGTCGATATTCGCGACCGCGATTTAGGTTCTTATGTTGTAGAAGCCCAGCAACTGGTTGCCGAGCAGCTTGAACTACCTGCTGGGTATTCTATTTCATGGTCAGGTCAGTACGAATATATGATGCGGGCCAAAGAAAAGCTGACCTATGTCGTGCCTGTTACATTGGCAATCATTTTATTATTACTTTATTTGAATTTCCGTAATTTCACCGAATCGTTAATGGTGATGGGGGCCGTGCCGCTTGCGGCTGTCGGTGGGTTGTGGCTGGTTTACGTGTTGGGTTATAACCTGTCCGTGGCGATAGGCGTTGGCTTTATTGCGTTGGTCGGTGTGGCGGCTGAATTTGGTGTCATTATGCTGGTTTATCTTGATCAGGCAATGAAAGAATGTAAACCCAAAAACATGGAGGAATTAAAAGAAACTATTATTGAAGGTGCGGTTATGCGAGTCAGACCAATGGCGATGACAGCGGCGGTGGTGATCGCAGGGTTGCTGCCTATTATGATGGGTTCTGGCACGGGTTCGGAAGTCATGCGACGTATTGCAGCACCGATGTTAGGTGGAATGGTCACTGCACCGCTGGTTTCTATGGTGTTAATACCTGTTTTATATATGTTATGGAGAGGCAAACAAATAAAAGCCATGGCCCATCAAACAGCCAACAGGGCGCGAAACACACATGCCAAACCGCAGCGGGATCAACGACGTCCTACAAGAAAACGTAATCCAGGCACTGGCAAGCAGACACCCGGATATGTTCGTATGCAAAACGGGCGAGATACGCGTAATCCTTTTAGCTGATTTATTGGCTTAAAACAAATTTATATAAATTATCGCACTTGTGCGGAAACTTAGTATCGCGTTATGGGTCATATTGTCGTTAATGTCAGGAAGTTTATATTGATATTTTACCATTAAATATTTATGGTTAATTGACACGGTACGCTATGTATATAAAAATACGGCATCATGAACTATTTACTTAAACGTTATCTTTGTGTGCTTTTGATTACGCTGCTCCTTTTCGCATCGGTGCAGTCGGTGTTTGCAGGCTTATTAAGCGAAAGCGGCGACCATGACCACGTTATGGACGTGATGGACCATGCTGTTATGGTGCATGATCATGCTGCAATCATGGGTCGCCATGCGGGTGATTCGACTATTGATTCGACTATTTATTCGATCAGCGTGTCTGTAGATGCTGCACAATTAAGTGATGACGGCCGCCATTGCGATATATTATCCGGTAGCACGATGTTGTGCGGAAATTGTAATTTTTGTGTTCATTGTGTTGCCTGTATTCCCGATTTGCACGTAGAGAACGATGGAAACAAAGTTATAAATAATTTTTTCATCAGCGCATCCCATTTTTACTTCGATTTACCTACCAAAGATCGTCCCCCACGCAACGCCTGAGATTAGTTTTATCTAAAATATTAGTATCCAATACTGTAAGTTGTTGAAGTACTAGCGTGTTTTTTCGTGACTGACTTAATTTGTTGTCACCTAATAACCACTCAGGAGTAATTAATGAAAAAACAAAAGAACATTGAGTCTGGTTCTATTGATGAGCCGGGTGTTGAATGTGAAAACCCAAATACAAGTGTACCTGCTGCGACCGATGCATCACGACGCTCTTTTTTACGGGCAGCGGCGGTAACCGGTGGGACAGCCATAGCCGCAGG
>CAZWBV010000131.1:7199-7961 GCA_964632225.1 uncultured Gammaproteobacteria bacterium
CAGCGCTGTTACAGTTCAAGCAGCTGAAGTACCCAAAGCTGCGATGCCCGCAATGATGGATCACTCCGCTCATAATATGAACGAGTACCGCTCCATGATGTTTATGGAAAACCATTCAATGAAGCCTGGACAAGTAATAGAGCCGCCCGGCTCGCCTTCACCCACAGAGGTGGATTACAAGGTATTTGATATCGATGTACGCATTGTCGAACATGAAATTCTGCCTGGCGTAAAAGCGCATATGTTTGCCTTTAACGGTCAGATCCCCGGGCCTGAGTTTCATGTTACTGAAGGTGACTGGCTACAGATTAATTTTACCAACCGAACAGAAGAGATGCATACCATTCATTGGCATGGCATCATATTACCTTACACGATGGATGGTGTGCCGATGGTCACGCAAGATCCGGTGCATCCTGGTGATACTTTTGTTTATCGTTTTCAGGTTAAGCCGCCAGGTACACATTGGTATCATTGTCATTGGAGTACGCCGTTGCACGCTGCTTCTGCCATGCATGGCGCATTTATTGTTCATCCCAAAGAAGACCTGATCAAAAAGAAATACCCTTACACGCGCGATTACGTCATGATGTTGGAAGCCTGGGACATCGATTTTATTCGGGAAGAAATGAATGGCCTGCTTGAAGGCATGAAAGAAGTGAATATACTGATGTCACAAGGTAAGCTTGATTATAAGACCCACGGGTTTTTTAAAGACTATGAAGAATTCAAAGAGGCAGTGGTAAGCGGAGAATATGTAGC
>CAZWBV010000132.1:0-7897 GCA_964632225.1 uncultured Gammaproteobacteria bacterium
CCACCATCATGATGAAAGTTCAAACAAAACGATACGCCATTTTTAATTCGCTGTTTATTTTACTGTTTTTTTCACCCTATTTGATTTCTGCCGGCCTTGCAGATAGTGCCGTCACAAATGGTACCGCCAACAATCAAACCCGGCTAAACAGTTTTACACTTATTTATTCCGGCAACCTCGATGGTGAACTGGAACCTTGCGGCTGCGCGGAAGAAACGGATCTGGGTGGCATTAAACGACGCGCATCAATGATCCAAACACTAAGGAAAGAAAATCCGGGGATGTTTCTTATTACGTCTGGTGGCCTGATAACCAGCGAGTCTCCGCGCGATAAACTCAAAAGTGAATACATTCTGAAGGGCATCGCGACCATGAAATATGACGCCATTGGCATTCAGTGGCGCGATCTCGCCTATGGAAAAAACTTTATCAAAAATAACTCGCTTACGGCATCGGCAGCGACACTGCCGTGGGTCATCTCAAATTGGAACGACAACAGCTTCGTTAAGCAAAACGTCGTTCAGCGCGGCAACACGAAACTGGCCTTCTTTAGCTGGCTCGACCCAAAAAAATCCCCGCAACAACAAATGCAGGGAAAACACCAAACGGTGAATAACGATGAAGCGGCGCTGGTTAAATTAATCAAAAAAGCTAAAATGGAAAACAGTGTGACTGTGCTATCAACTACGCTTACGCTTGAAAAAACACTAAAACAAATTTCACTTGAACATGTTGATATTTTACTTATACGTTCAGCATATGAAGTCTACGGCGAACCAACAATGCACAAATCCACACTGGTATTACAACCCGGCTCTAGAGGAATGCGCCTCGGCAAAGTAAATATAAAGATGAATAAGAAAAACAATATAGACCAGTATGAGCACAAAATTATTCGTTTGCCTGACACCGTTCAGGACGCCGCAAACCTGGCCCGATGGTACGATGAATATAATGCCAAAGTTAAGGAAGCCTATTTGAAAAAGGTTGCCCTAAAAAAAGAGCTGAAAACCGAAAAAAGTCCCTTTGCTGGCGAAGAGGTCTGCAAGACCTGCCACGTCAAAGAACATAAAATTTGGCAAACAAGCAAACATGCGAGCGCATTCGAAGAACTTGAAGCCGTCAGTAAGACCTTCGATCCGGACTGTATCGGCTGCCATACCGTCGGTTTCGAAAAAAAGGGTGGCTTTATTGACGCAACTATCACGGCAAACCTGCTTAACGTACAATGCGAATCCTGTCACGGTGCCAGCACAGAACATACGATCAGCGGTGGAAAAACAAAGGTAGGCAACCACAATTGGCCGAGAGAAAAAATGTGCGCACAATGCCATGTCGGCTCGCATAGTCCAGGTTTTAAAATAGAAGACTATTGGCCAAAAATAAACCACAGCAAAGCGCCTGGTAAATAACACAACAGACCTGTATTTTGGCCACGCAGAACAACGCCTACGAACAACGCCTAAGAACAATGCAAAGGACAATGCGAAAAACAAGCAAAAAACAAGCAAAAAACGAATATCGTCGTTATCCATGCCCACCTTGGCCAAAATTCCTGCATTGATGGCTCCCCCACCAGAAAATCTACACTGGCAATCTGTCCGCATAAGGTGTAATTTTAATGTCCTTTTCCTTCGGATTGAGAATGCCTAAAAAGTTATACATACAGACCTTTGGCTGCCAAATGAACGAGTATGATTCATCAAAAATGGCGGCGGTGCTAAAGGAATCACACAACCTGGAAATAGCGAAAACCCCAGAAGAAGCAGATGTTGTTCTATTAAACACCTGTTCTATAAGGGAAAAAGCGCAGGAAAAGGTGTTTTCTCACCTCGGTCGCTGGCGTGATATAAAAAAAACCCGTCCTGAACTGATCATAGGGGTTGGCGGCTGTGTCGCCAGTCAGGAAGGCGACGCCATTCGCGAACGCGCGCCTTATGTCGATATGGTATTCGGCCCACAAACGTTGCACCGCTTACCCGGTATGCTCGAACAAGTGCAAAAATCACAGCGGTCTGTTATCGATGTCACCTTTCCGGAAATAGAAAAATTTGACTGCCTGCCTAAGCCTTGCGCTAGCGGTCCCACCGCGTTTGTCTCCATTATGGAAGGCTGCAGCAAGTACTGCACATTTTGCGTGGTTCCTTATACACGTGGTGAAGAAATCAGCCGACCATTTGATAGTGTACTCACTGAAATCACCCAACTGGCTAACCAGGGCGTTAAAGAAGTGACACTGCTGGGACAAAATGTAAATGCCTACCAGGGCGATATGGCGGATGGCGATTGCGCTGACTTGGCGTTGCTTATTCGCTATGTTGCGACGATACCCGGCATTGAGCGTATTCGCTATACCACGTCACACCCGGTGGAATTTTCCGATTCGCTCATCGATGTTTATTGCGATGTACCCGCGCTTGTCAGCCACGTACACTTGCCGGTTCAAAGCGGATCTGACCGAATTTTAAGCTTAATGAAACGCGGTCATACCATTTTAGAATACAAATCCAAAATACGTCGTTTGCGGGAAAATCGCCCTGATATCAGCCTGTCTTCTGATTTTATTATCGGTTTTCCAGGTGAAACACAGAGCGAGTTTCAGGCGACGATGGACTTGATAGACCAAATAGGATTTGATCACTCCTACAGCTTTATTTATAGCCCACGACCAGGCACAACAGCCGCCTCTTTAACTGATTCTACGCCAATAGAAACCAAAAAAGCGCGATTAAAAGCCTTACAAAACCGAATCACTGAACTGGCAAACGGCATCAGTCAGGCCATGGTGGATAGCCAGCAGCGCATTCTGGTCGAAAGCCCATCGAAAAAAGACCCTAAACAAATCTGTGGCAGAACCGATAATAATCGCATAGTCAATCTAAAAGGTGACGCAAATTTGATTGGAAAATTCATTACTGTCAACATCACGGAAGCACTGCCGAATTCCTTACGGGGCGAATTGACTCACCGTTCTTTTTCACAACCTACTGCTGCCTACAGCAAACCGGCCACACAAACACAGTTTTGAAAAGCCAGCCAACTTCCAGCGACTTTATTCTTCAGCCGGTAGACAATACCCGCCTGGCTAACCTGTGCGGTCAATTCGATGAACACCTGCGCCAAATCGAACAACGTTTGAATGTTAAGATTAATATACGCGGCAATGCATTGAGAATAATTGGCGATGTTACTGCCGTTAGATCGGCAAGTAATATTTTAAAATCGCTTTACAATGAAACCTCAAACAAGTCGCTTACACCAGACATTGTCCATCTTCATATACAAGAAACGAATGCAAGTGAGGATACGTATGAAGATACAGGGATAAAGCATTCATCTAACATGAAAAATACTACAAAAGATATTATTATTAAGACAAAAATTGCAACCGTCAAAGGTCGGGGTGAAAATCAAAGAAAATATATTCACCGCATTAATACGCACGATATTACGTTTGGTATCGGACCCGCAGGCACCGGAAAAACGTTCTTGGCTGTCGCCTGTGCGGTTGCTGCGCTGGAACGCAGCGAAGTCAGTCGATTGGTTTTAACTCGCCCCGCAGTGGAAGCCGGAGAGCACCTTGGATTTTTGCCAGGCGATTTAGCACAAAAAATTGACCCCTATTTACGCCCCCTTTACGACGCACTTTATGAATTGCTCGGATTTGACACCGTTACCAAGCTCATAGATCAAAATACGATTGAAATCGCCCCGCTTGCCTTCATGCGTGGCCGAACACTCAATGACGCCTTTATCATTCTCGATGAAGCACAAAATACCACGGCCAAGCAAATGAAGATGTTCTTAACTCGCATGGGCATGGGTTCCACTGCGGTAATCACGGGTGATGTAACAGAAATAGATTTATCGCGCGACACACAATCCGGTTTAAATCATGCAAACGACGTTTTAAAAAATGAAGAAGAAATAGGCTTCACCTTCTTCAAATCAAAAGATGCCGTTCGCCACCCGTTGATACAACGCATTATTAGCGCTTACGACAATCATGAGAACGGCAATAACCTGGATGCCGATAACCAACCAGGAAAAGAGAACGGCTGACTTGGACAACGGCGTGCACATTGACGTGCAATATGCACTTGATGGAAAAAATATTAACGAGCTTCTACTCCCCGATGCGTTTGATTTTAAAAAATGGGTAAGTGCGACATTATCTTCGCAAGAAAAATCTTCGCAAGAAAAATCTGCGCAAAAAAAAACTGCACGAAAAGAAAATGCCCAACTGACTATTCGCATTGTGGATGAAAAAGAAAGTGCTTATTTAAATGAACGCTATCGACACAAAACTGGCCCGACCAATGTACTTTCATTTCCAACAGAATTCGCTGAAGACATTCCTGTCGCATTACTTGGCGATATTATTATTTGTGCGCCACTTGTACTTAAAGAGGCAAAAACCCAAAACAAGGATATTCAAGCGCATTGGGCACACCTGACAATACATGGCAGTCTACACCTGCTCGGGTACGACCACACCAATGAGCAGGATACGCAACAAATGGAGTTGTACGAAATTGATATATTAAAACAAATTGGATTTACTAACCCATATATTTAATAATATCGAATTAAATCATGTATTTTATCTTATATAAAAAATGAACGAAAATCCGTCCACGCCGCCCGCGTTAGAAAAGCAGGGCAAGGAACCTGAAAAAACCCAACAACCGACGCTATTGGAGCGCTTTGGCGAAGTCCTGCTGAGAATACCAAAAACACGTGAACAGTTAATTTATTCGTTACGTGAGTGCGAACAACGCCACATCATTAACCCAGACACACTCTCCATGATCGAAGGCGTTATCCAGGTATCTGACATGCAAGTCAGGGAAGTCATGATTCCACGTACTCAAATGATTGTTATCGACCAAGAACAAAAACCGGCAGACTTTTTAACAACCGTTGTCGAGTCAGCACATTCACGATTCCCTGTATTAGGTGATTCCCAACATGAGGTAGTTGGGATTTTACTTGCCAAAGACTTATTGACCCACTTTACAAACAGCGAAAATAACGAATTCAACATACGCGACATCCTACGCCCGGCAGTATTTATTCCTGAAAGCAAGCGCCTGGACGTATTATTAACAGAATTTCGCTCCAATCGAAACCACATGGCTATCGTTGTCGATGAATATGGTGGCGTATCCGGACTGATTACAATTGAAGATGTATTGGAGCAAATCGTCGGCGATATTGAAGATGAATACGATATCGACGAAGATGTCTTTATACATAAATACAGCGACTCAACCTATACCGTTAAAGCACTAACGCCATTGGAAGAATTCAATGCATATTTTGGTTTGAAATATGAAGAAGATGAAATCGACACTATAGGTGGCCTAGTGATGCGTAAATTTGGTCATGTCCCGAAGCGCGGCGAAGCAATCACAATAGGACAATTTCGTTTTCAGGTCCTGCGTGCAGATAATCGTCGCATGCATTTGTTACAGGCACTAAAACTTGATCTAAAACCTGATGACAGCAAAGACAACGAATAATCACAAAACGTGACGTTTCCCCTCCTATATAATATTTCCCAACATCGCTGGCGCGCTAACTTTTTAGCCCTGTGTTGTGGTGCATTGACAACATTGTCGTTTGCGCCTTTTTATTTATTTCCAATCAGTCTTATTACCAGCAGCCTGTTATTTTATTTATGGCTCAGCACACCCAGTAGCATTTCCACGACTATTTCCACAAAAAAGGCTGACAATGATTTTCATCGACGGGCATTCGGGCACGGGTATCTTTTTGGTGTCGGCTTGTTTGCAACGGGTATTCCGTGGGTTTATGTAAGCATGAGTCAGTATGGAGGTGTGCCGCCTTTGTTAGCAATATTACTCACCGCACTGGTTGTCCTGCTACTCGCGCTGTTCCCGGCAATCGCTGGCTATTTTTTCCGTCGTTTTTTTCACACAAATACATCAAACATATCCTCCATTGTACTCTTACCAACCTTGTTTGTTCTGTTTGAATGGATCCGCGGTTGGGTATTTTTTGCAGGCGTACCCTGGCTATTAATTGGCTACAGCCAGATTGATACACCCCTTATTGGCTTTGCTCCTGTCATGGGTGTTTACGGCCTGTCGTGGATCGCACTAGTATGTTCGGCACTTCTTACCTATATTTTTTATAACGGTAAACCAGCACTCAAACTCAGCCTCGCGGCGCTATTTTCAATCTATGTTTTCGGTACACTGCTAAATCTGGTTCAATGGACCAGCCCAATTGGCACACCGCTGAAAGTCACGTTGATACAAGGCAATATTGCACAGGACCAAAAGTGGCTTGAGAAAAACCGTCAACCCACTATCGAGTTATATACAAAATTCACCCGGGAAAACTGGTCTAGTGATTTGATTATTTGGCCGGAAACAGCATTACCGGCATATTATCATCAGGCAAAACGCTTTCTGGATGCACTACAAGAAGAAGCCAAGCAAAATAAAACAGACATCATTATTGGCTTACCCATAATGGATGACGATAATACGCGCTACTATAATGGCGTAATCAGCCTGGGTGAACGACCCGACGTTTATCACAAACAACACCTGGTACCTTTTGGTGAATACATTCCTTTTAGAGGCCTGGTCGGCAACGTAATGAAAATATTTGATGTGCCTCTGCCTAATTTTAGCAAAAGTGACAATAAAAGCCGCACACTCACGATCGCTAATCACCAGGTCGGCATCTCGATTTGTTACGAAGACGCCTTCGGTGAAGAAGCCATCCTCGCTATTCCCGAAGCCCATTTACTGGTTAATGTAAGCAACGACGCCTGGTTTGGCCGCTCCACGCAACCATCGCAACATTTACAAGTAGCGCAAATGCGTGCGATTGAAACGGGAAGACCGTTATTAAGAGCGACGAATACTGGTGTTACTGCCATTGTCGATCACAAAGGACGCATTCAGTCAACACTACCGCAGTTCGTCGCACAAGCATTGAATGGAACAATACAGGCGATGTCAGGTTCGACGCCCTACAGTATCGTCGGAAATTGGCTCATCATAAGTTCACTTATATCAATAATGGCTTACTTTGGTTTTTTCCACAAAAAGACAAGCCAGTGAATCCAACTGATTTATTTAGGGGACCTCTGATTAGGTTCAAACCGGCCGTTTAAACTCACTGGCGTTGCATTTCGGGCACATCGGAATGTGCCCGGTTTTATGGAAATGCAATTCTTCGCCGCAGGCTTTACACACCAGGGTACCGATTCCTGTAATTTCGCCGGTTTTCCATACACCAATTTTATTCGCTCGGTCCGCTAACTGTGCCAACTCCAATTTGGTCTGGTCCGCCACGATGGCGAATGTGTCAATAAACCGATCTTCAATTAACTCAATATCGAATTTTAGCCAATCAGCCAATTCTTTGCCGTTTTCTTGCAAATATTGCCCGGCATCTTCCAGATCCCGCTGTAGATAGTCGCCCAGCTTATCAATCTCTTCTCGGGTCAACTCCTCAATTTCGCCCGCTTTGTCCTTTGCGGCGTCTATTGCATATTGAATTTTCGGCCCAAATTCTTTTTCCGCATCATCAATAAAAGCCTTCACATTTTCCAGCATGCGATGATAGGCGTTTAGC
This sequence comes from uncultured Gammaproteobacteria bacterium, assembly GCA_964632225.1. Taxonomy (GTDB): domain Bacteria; phylum Pseudomonadota; class Gammaproteobacteria; order SG8-11; family SG8-11; genus JAADIM01. The sequence goes on from CAZWBV010000132.1 coordinate 7,621, forward strand.
TGCTTGTCTTTAAAATCAGTCACTTAGCACCTCCCGATTTGTGATTAAAGAACCCCTGATGCACCGAGGATTTATTTAGTATTATTATTTTGCACCTATCATTGCTACTCTTTCAAGGCAAAATTTCGGCCCGGCGGCTTTTTCAGAAGCTGAATACAATCTACTGCCAAGAACGTTAATTGGCCACTTGTGAGGTCGAAGCCAGCGCAAGGAGGAACGCTCCCGATATATTCATCAGGGACACAAACTTTTATCTTTTAACCTAAATAAATCAGTT
>CAZWBV010000133.1:0-7865 GCA_964632225.1 uncultured Gammaproteobacteria bacterium
ATTTTTTAATTTCACAAAAAGTATTATTCTGACATCATGTTGCCAATCCTGCCCCACCGCGATGCTTTCCAACACTTCAGGGTGTTTCTCTACCTGTCGATAGATTTCAGCTGTGCCTATACGTACGCCACCTGGATTTAATATCGTATCTGATCTGCCATATATAATAAGTCCGTTATGAGATGTCAGTTCAGCGAAGTCACCGTGCGCCCAAATAGGCTGGTTGTGGTTGCTGTGTTTTTCAAAATAGCTGGCTTTGTATTTCTTTTTATCTTTATCATTCCAGAAATAGATTGGCATGGAGGGAAACGGGGATTTACATACCAGTTCGCCTTTTTTCGCTCTAATGGACTGACCGCTTTCATTAAACACATCAACATCCATGCCCAGGCCCCGGCATTGTAATTCACCTTTATAAACAGGCAGTATGGGATTACCTAAAGCGAAGCAGGAAATAATATCGGTGCCACCGGAAATCGATGCAAGCTGGATATCAGGCTTGATGCTATTATAGACATAATCGAACGATTCCGGTGCCAGTGGCGAACCTGTGGACAGAATGGTGTGCAGGCTACTCAGATCATGAGTAAGCGCAGGTCTAACGCCCGCATTTTCCAGTGCTGAAATATATTTGGCGCTGGTGCCGAATATATTAATTTTTTCCAGTTCAATGTAGTCCATGAGCACGTCAGGCTTCGGATGGAACGGGTTGCCATCGTAAAGCATAAGTGTTGCGCCGGTTGCTAAACTGCTGACTAACCAGTTCCACATCATCCACCCACAGGTGGTGAAGTAGAAAATTCGATCACCCGGCTTAAGATCGGTATGCAGCATCAGTTCTTTTAAATGCTGAATCAGCGTGCCGCCCACGCTATGTACAATGCATTTTGGCATACCAGTGGTACCAGATGAGTACATTATATAGAGCGGGTGATTAAAAGGGACCATTTCGAATACGAGTTCGGCGGCGGTATCAGTGAGAACGTCATCGTACAATATGGCTTTGCGAAGTTTGCTTATGTTGGGTTTGTCATCAAGATAACGGACAACAATCACTTGTGCGATGCTATCAATGGCATTGGCGACGTCTTTGGCGATAGTCAGTGAATCGATTCGTTTGCCCTTAAAATAATAACCGTCGGCGATGAATAATATTTTTGGTTCGATCTGCGCAAAGCGATCCATGACCCCCTGGTAACCAAAATCGGGTGAGCAAGACGACCAGATCGCACCCATGCTGGTTGTCGCCAGCATGGCGATCACCGCTTCGGGTATATTGGGCATGAATCCAACAACACGGTCACCTTTTGACACGCCCTTGTTTTTTAATGCGTCTGCGAGTTGAGTGACTTGCTGATAGAGTTGCTGGTAACTCAACGAGCGCCTGACTTTTTCTTCGCCCCAAAAAATAATAGCGGTTTGATCTTGACCATCCGCATTGTTGATTGTGTTATTACAACCGCGTAACAAATTTTCAGCGAAATTAAGTTCGCAGCCGTTGAACCATTGAACATCTTCAAAACTGTTGCCTCTGTCTATCACATTATCCCATGCAGTGTTTGCCTTAATGCGGCAGAATTGAAATACGGCTGGCCAGAATTGTTGCGGGTATTTTATTGACCATTCGTAGAGGCTTGAATAGTCATGTACATTGTGATCGTAATTGTCCTGAACGAAATGTAAGAACAACCACATATTGGATTGTTCGATTTGCTGTCGTGTGGGTTGCCAGAATGGTTTTTGCATTTTACATTCTTAGCGCGCCGTCGAGACGAATGGTTTCTCCATTTAGCATTAGATTTTGGTAAATATGGATGACCAGCTCAGCGAATTCGACCGGATTACCGAGCCGGTGTGGGAACGGTGCAGCATTTCGCAGTGCATCGATTGCTTTGTCAGGTAAGGTATCAATTATAGGTGTATGGAAAAGTCCCGGCGCGATTGCCACAACCCGAACACCGATACGCGCGAATTCTCTTGCCAATGGCAACGTCATACTGACGATCCCCCCTTTGGATGCCGCGTAGGCCGCCTGGCCAATTTGACCATCAAAGGCGGCGATGGAGGCCGTGTTTATAATTACGCCGCGTTCATCACTTTCGCCTGGTTCGTTGTGCTGCATCACATTGGCAACACTGCGAATGACACAAAACGTGCTTACAAGGTTAGTTGTGATGACATCAGAAAATTCCTGGGTTGTTAGCAAGCCATCTTTAGGTAGGACACGTTTACTGGGTGCGACACCGGCACAATTAACGGCGAGATTAATCGAGCCAAATATATTAATAATGCTGGCGATAGCTGTATCCACTGCATTTTCAGAGGTGACATCGGTTTCAATGAAAACGCTGCGATCGCCAAGATTTTTTGCGGCTTTGTCGCCCTTGATTTTATTTATATTGAGAATGGCAACTTGTCCACCTGCGTTGATTATTTTATCCGCAGTCGCATAGCCAAGACCGGACGCACCGCCGGTAATAACAGCTTTAATTTTAGCTAAGTCTTTCATGTTGGTTCCGTGTGATTTATTTAGGATAGTCGCTGTTTGTTTTGATGGGTTAGGTTATCCAGTCGGGTATACCTGCGTTACTCACTTTGCTTAAATTTTCCCTATCGAGTTTTTCACTAATAAATTTACCGGTTTCGATGATGGTATTGAGATCGACATTTGTAGTAATACCCAGTTGATTTAACATATATAGCACATCTTCGGTGGCAACGTTGCCTGACGCCCCCTTTGCAAAAGGGCAGCCGCCCAAACCAGCCACGGACGCGTCTATATTTTTAATACCCAGATCCAGGCAGGCAAAAATATTAGCGAGTGCCTGGCCGCGTGTATCGTGGAAATGTACTGCTATTCTATCCAGGGGAACATGTTTTAATACTTCTTTTATCATGGCTATTGCATAATTCGCTGTACCCACACCGATGGTGTCACCCAGTGATATTTCATAGCAGCCCATTTTTAGAAGTGTGCCCGCAAGAGTAGCGACTTTTTTTAGTTTTATTGGTCCTTCGTAAGGGCAGCCCATAACACAGGACAGATAAGCACGCACAGGTACGTTATTTTCCTGCGCCAGCTTTATAACGGGTTCAAAACGTTGCAGGGACTCCTGCACTGAACATCGAATGTTTTTTTGACAAAATGTTTCAGAAGAAGAGGTGAAAATGGCAATTTCTGTTACATCGACATCCAGCGCGCGTTGCATACCTTCGATATTGGGCACCAGAGCAGAGAATATAACGTTCGCAGGCCGGTCGATGCCGCTAAAGACGAATTCAGAGTTAGCCATTTGTGGAACAAGCTTTGGATTGACAAAACTGCCTGTTTCGATATGTGTCAATCCAGATCTGCTAAGGCGATTTATAAACTCTATAATGTCTTCAGGGTCAAGTATGGTGCTTTCATATTGCAAACCATCACGCGGGCCGACTTCAACTATTTTAACTTTTTTTGGAAAATTGCTAATCAGCCCGACTTCCATGTTACCTGTTCCATTTCGGTTTTCGTTTTTCCAAAAAGGCATTTAATCCTTCCTGACCCTCTTTTGATGTTCGAATAGACGCGATCAGTTCGATTGTATGTTTTTGAATGTTATCCGGAATATTGCTTAATTTTCGGGTGAGTTTTTTACATTCCTTTTGTGCTTCTGGCCCGCCAATGAGCAATTGGTCTACATAGGCAGTCACCGTTTTATCAAGGAATTTAATATCGACTGCTTCATCTATTAACCCAAATTCCTGGGCCTCGTCGACCGCAATGATTTCTGCGCTTAGGAACAATTGGTTCGCTAATCTGGATCCAATGGCGTTGACAATATAGGGCGATATTACTGCGGGTACAATGCCTAGCTTGACTTCGGTAAAGGCAAACATGGCGTTGCTACTTGCGATGGCAAAATCACAGCTGGCGATTAGTCCTAATGCGCCGCCGAATGCTGAGCCATTCACTTTGGCTATCGTGGGTTTCCCGAGGGAATAAAGCGTATGCATCAGTTTAGCGAATTGCGCTGCATCGTCAATATTTTTCTTTTTTGTGAAATTGACCATGGATTGCATCCAGTTTAAATCTGCCCCGCTGGAAAATGTTTCACCCTTGCCCGTTAAAATGACGATGCGCGTTTCTTTATCTCCGTCAATTTTTATGAGTGTTTTAGTTAACGTTTTTACCAGCGTACCATCAAACGCGTTGTGTTTATCCGGGCGGTTTAGTGTGATTGTACACACACCACGGTTGTCATTTTTTACCAGCAGGCTGTCACACATGAATAAAATTTCCTACATTCTGAATACACTGAAGTCAGTTTTATTGATGGGTGCGTTGGCTGCGGCTTTTAATCCCATACCGAGTACTTTGCGTGTATCAGCTGGATCGATAATGCCATCGTCCCAGATACGTGCACTGGCGTAATACGGATTCGCTTGTGTATCAAATTGAGTATTAATCGATTCCTCAAATGCAGCTTTTTCTTCATCGCTCCACGATTTGCCTTGTGCTGCCATGCCGTCTTGTTTGATTGAACTCAACACCGAAGTCGCCATTTCCCCACCCATCACGGAAATACGTGCGTTAGGCCACATCCACAATTGTCTGGGTGCATATGCCCGGCCGCACATTGCATAGTTACCAGCACCAAAAGAGCCGCCGATGATGACAGTAAATTTAGGGACTTGCGAACACGAGACTGCGGCAACCATTTTTGCGCCGTCTTTGGCAATACCGCCTTGTTCAAACGATTTGCCAATCATGAAACCGGTAATGTTTTGCAAAAACACCAACGGGATAGCGCGTTGGTTGCAGAGTTGAATAAAATGGGTTGCTTTGAGCGCTGACTCCGAAAATAAAACGCCGTTGTTTGCCAATATAGCGACTGGATAACCAAATATTTTTGCAAAGCCACAAACCAGGGTTTGTCCATACAGCGATTTGAATTCATGAAATTCAGATGCATCAACAATACGTGCAATTACCTCACGTACATCATATTGCTCTCGAGAATTTTCCGGAATCAGGCCATATATTTCTTCAATAGAAAATTTTGGGTCGAGCACCATGTCCGGTTTTAGCGATTTAGTTTTTGTATAATTAATATTTGCCATAATGTCACGTGCGATTCGCAGTGCATCTGTATCATTTTCAGCTAAATGATCTGTGACACCCGAGATGCGGCAGTGCATATCACCACCGCCGAGTTCTTCAACGCCCGCCGTTTCGCCTGTCGCCGCTTTTACCAACTCCGGGCCCCCTAAATATATTGTACCCTGATTTTTTACGATAACAGATTCATCGCTCATCGATGGCACATAAGCACCACCCGCGATACAAGACCCCATCACGACTGCAATTTGCGGTATGCCCATGGCTGAAAGTCTCGCCTGATTAAAGTAGACACGACCAAAATGATCGCGGTCTGGAAAAACTTCATCTTGCATGGGTAAAAAGGCACCGCCGGAATCGACAAGATAAATGCAGGGCAGGTGGTTTTGTTCGGCAATCTCCTGTGCGCGCAGATGTTTTTTAGCGGTGATAGGATAATATGTGCCGCCTTTGACAGTGGCGTCATTGGCGACAATAATGGTTTCTTGACCGTGTATTGTACCAATGCCAGTGATAATGCCGGCACAAGGCACCTGGTCATCGTACATGCCGTTCGCTGCTAATGATGAAAATTCCAAAAATACGCTACCCTTATCGGTGAGGTTAAATATTCTGTCGCGCGCCAATAGCTTGTTTCGAGCAAGATGTTTTTCTCTGGCTTTGGCTGATCCACCTTGTGCTGTGCTGTGTATTTTTGACTTTAGTTCGTTTACCAGCGCGGTCATACGACCGGTGTTGATCGCGTAGGATTCGGAACGAATGTCGATGTATGATTTCAGAATGGCCATATTATCTGTTGTCTGATAGATTAGGTTAAAGTACCTCAACGGCTAACGCCGTCGCTTCACCGCCACCGATGCACAAGGACGCGATGCCTTTTTTCAGCCCTCGATTTCTCAGTGCATGAAGTAGTGTCACCACTATGCGGCTGCCTGTTGCGCCAATTGGGTGGCCCAGCGCGCATGCGCCACCGTTTACGTTAACTTTTTCATGGTTTAAATTCAGGTCGCGCATCGCCGCCATTGTGACGACGGCAAAAGCTTCATTGATTTCATATAAATCGATATTCTCGTCTGTCCAACCTGTTTTTTTATTTAGCTTGTTAATTGCACCGATAGGCGCTGTGGTGAAATCTTCGGGTGCTTGTGCGTGCGTCGCATGTGCAACGATTCTGGCCAAGGGTGTTACGTCTAGTTGACTGGCGATATCTGCCCGCATCAGTACAACTGCGGCGGCACCATCTGAAATTGACGATGAGTTGGCAGCAGTTACCGTGCCGCCTGCGCGCCGAAAAACCGGTTTTAATGCCGGTATTTTTTCAATTTTTGACTTAAAAGGTTGTTCATCCTGGTCTATTGTCAGCGTTGCGCCCCTGTGTGTGTAACTCACCGGCGATATTTCATTTTCGAAAAAATGATTACTAATTGCATGTAATGCACGTTTGACTGACTCGATAGCAAACTCGTCCTGTTGTTCGCGAGTGAAATTATATTTATCCGCACAGGTTTCGGCGAAACAACCCATCAACGCATTATCAGCAGGATTTTCCAGACCATCAAAAAACATATGGTCAATTATTTCGTGATGACCAATGCGAAGACCTGCTCTGGCATTCGGCACTAAATAGGGCGCGTTGCTCATCGATTCCATGCCGCCTGCGACAATCGAAGTGGCGCTTCCCGCCTTAATGAGATCGCAACCCAACATAATTGCTTTCATCGCAGAACCACAGACTTTATTGACTGTTGTGCAACCAGCCGATTGTGGTATACCTGCATTTAACGCGGCTTGTCGCGCAGGTGCCTGCCCTAAACCGGCAGGTAACACACAACCCATAAAAACTTCATTGATAGAACCTGCATCCATATTGCAATCTGATATTGCAGCGCGTATGGCAATACTGCCCAGTTGGGGCGCACTTTGACTGGACAAGGTGCCCATCATCGCGCCGAGTGGTGTGCGTCTGGCAGCGACGATAACGATATCGTTGTTTTCCATAATATATTCGCTCGGCTATTAGTTAAGTTGATTTAGCGGCCTTCAATAGGTCTCTTGCAATAACCATTCTACGGATTTCGTTTGTGCCACCCCCTATTTCATAAATCTTGGCGTCTCTGAGTAGACGACCGGGAATTTCTTCGTTCATATAACCGCGGCCACCCATTATTTGTATCGCCTCCAATGCGATTTGTGTCGCTGCATCGGAAGAAAACAAGCAACTGGCCGCTGAATCTCTACCGCGATTGGGGTTGTCATTAAATTCCTCACCTGCGCGATATACCATTGCCTGCGCTGCTTTGAAACGTGTATACATGTCAGCTAGTTTTTGTTGGATCATCTGGAAATTACCGATGGCTTGACCGAATTGCTCACGCTCGAGAGAATAGGGAACAGCAATATCCAACGCAGCCTGCATTAGGCCGAGTGGGCCACCGCAAAGTATCAGCCGTTCTGAGTCGAGTCCTTTCATTAACATTGACACACCGTGATTGACTTCGCCCAGTACATTTTCTGCGGGAATTTCACAGTTCTCAAAATACAGCTCGCAATTACCGGCACCGCGCATACCCAGTTTGTCTTTTTTTTGTCCTTTGGTAAAACCTTTCATTCCATTTTCAACTAAAAATGCGGTGATACTTTTTGAGCCCGCTTCCTTGGCGGCTGTACGCATATATACAATGAGCACTTCTGCGTCCGGGCCATTTGTGATCCAACGCTTGGTGCCATTGGCAACCCAGACGTTTCCCTTTTTTTCGGCGTGACAACG
>CAZWBV010000134.1:0-5849 GCA_964632225.1 uncultured Gammaproteobacteria bacterium
GAAATGTGTACCTTCAGTTGAGACAATAATATCTTTACTGCGCTCATGCGGAAACGCTTCTTTATAACAACGCTTTGACGTAAGCGCATCATATACATCGCCCAATGCAAGAATTCGAGCTGCTAATGGTATATCCTCCCCCGACAAACCTGCGGGATAACCAGACCCATCCCATTTTTCGTGATGACCGCCCGCAATAGCAATCCCCATACTAATAAAATTATTTCCCGGATGTTGCGCATCAACCTCTAGCAAGGTCTTAACACCTATCGTGGTATGACTCTTCATTACCTCCCACTCTTCTGCTGTTAATTTTCCAGGCTTTAACAAGACATTATCGGGAATACCCACTTTACCAATGTCATGCAACGGACTTGCCGCATATATATTATCAATAAATTTTTCATCTATTATGCTGGAAAATTTCTCAGTAGTACTTAATTTTTGAGAAATAATCTTGCAATATTCCCTCATCCGCTCTAAATGCTCGCCCGTTTCTTCGTCTCTGGACTCAGCCAACTTGGACATAGCAAAAATTGCGGCTAATTGTGTCGATGTAATTTCTTTAACTTTTTCGCGCACCTGAAATTTTAGATGTAGATTGTATTCTTCGATTTTTTTGCGATGATCTTCTTCCTGATCATGTAACGCCTTTTTTTCCAAACAGGCCTTGATACGCGCCGTCAATAACACAGGATTAAATGGTTTGGAAATATAATCATCAGCACCTAATTCAACACAACGTACCACACTTTCTATCTCATCCAACGCGGATATCATAATTATCGGAATATGATGTAATTTACTGTCCGCTTTCATTTTCTCTAACACTTGGTAACCATTAATTTCAGGCATCATAATGTCCAGCAATACCAGATCATATTTGTTGTTATCAACCATATCCAATGCTTGCCGACCATCCGCTGCCAATGAAACATCGTAACCTTGACGATCAAGACGACGCGACAACAGGTCCCTGTTCATTTCATTATCATCGACGATAAGCAAACTATAGTCTGTATTAGTCATATCCAGTTGCCTTACAATTCTCTATACATTCAATTCTTTATCAATTAATAACTACCCTGTTTATTAACTAAGCCACTTTAATATTATGAATCAATCAAACTTTCGGTAAAATTTACGACTACCTGCTTTAATTGTCTAGCAAATTATATTGATCTGGTCTTTTTAATCACACGTATTTCTATCTTTTTGGAATACTGTACCAAATTTGTATATTTACGCTTTTAATCGTTATACTGTTAATTTAGCGGTAGGCAGGTATTTTGCGTTTATACTTATCATTTATACTTACCGCTATAATAGGGGCCACTTAGCACACTATTTTAATACATATCGACAGCTGCGTTATTTTCTACACCACAGCGGGATTGAATACAAAGAAAAGAGTATATTTTAATCAATACAGTATAATCTCCTTAAGCCCAAACAAAATCCACCTAAATAAATAACAACGTTGGTAGACACTATGACCGGAACCCGATTTTCTCTTGAAGTACAAGCCATTATCCCTGAGCGACTTAGCGGATTGACTGAAGTCGCAAATGACCTGCTGTATAGCTGGGACCGTGAGGTCCGTCGTCTTTTCATTCGACTGGACCCGGCATTGTGGGAAAGTACAGGTCACAACCCAAAAGTGTTTCTAAGGCGAATTTCTCAGCAACGACTGGAAGAAGCTGCGGAAGACAGGAGTTATGTTGAAGACTATCACCGCGCAATGTCAGCCTATAATACTTACCTTAGCGAAGAAATTGATTACGGTTTAGACAATTTCTTAAACCCAAAGGAAGATTTAGTCGCTTATTTTTGCGCTGAATTCGGATTACACGAAAGCGTTCCCATATACTCAGGCGGCCTCGGCATTCTGGCAGGCGACCACTGTAAGGCTGCGAGTGATTTATGTATACCCTTTATTGCCGTCGGCATGTTGTACCGACAGGGCTACTTTCATCAGACGATTGATGTGCAGGGAAATCAGGTCGCACACTACATACAAAATCATTTTGAGGATTTGCCAATCAGTCCCGCTGTCGATTCACAAGGCAAAGAACTGATTATCAGTGTTGATTTACCTGACCGACAAGTCATGCTCAAAGTCTGGCAAGCCAAAGCGGGGCACATCACACTTTTCCTGCTGGACAGCGACCTGGAAATTAATAACGAACAGGATCGTTCTATAACCTATCAATTATATGGTGGCGACAGCCATATGCGCATTCAACAAGAAGTCGTTCTTGGTATTGGCGGGGTACGCGCGTTAAGAGCACTAAACTTATCCCCAACAGTTTGGCACATTAACGAGGGTCATTCTGCTTTTCAAATTCTTGAGCGTTGCCGCGAATTTATCATCGAAGGTCATGATTTTTCCAGTGCAATCGAAATGACTGCATGCAACACCGTATTTACCACCCATACACCAGTACCTGCTGGCCACGATATTTTCGATCACAGCTTAATTGAGGCATTTTTCTCTAACTATATAAAAACGCTGAATATAGAAAAAGATGAATTTTTAAATCTCGGATCATGCCCTAGCAATCCTAACGGCTTTAATATGACAACGCTGGCACTGCGTGGCTCCCGGTTTCACAACGGTGTCAGTCAAATTCATGGTAGTGTTGCATCAAATATGGAGAGTTACATTTGGCCGGAAATTCCACCTGAAGAAAATCCAATGAGTTATGTCACGAATGGCGTGCATGCACAAACCTTTATTGCAAGAGGCTGGGCAAATTTATTCGATATGCAATTCGGTCGAGAATGGCGCAACGAAATGCTTAATGCAAATTACTGGGAACGAATAAAAGATATACCGGATTATAGTTTCTGGAGTCAACACCAATCGTTGAAATCTGATTTACTTGAAGTAGTCCGTCATCGCGCAATTCTGCAATACCGTCGAAATGGTTGCAGCGAAGCGCAAATAGAGAGAGTGACACAACATCTATCGCCTCATGAAACCGATATATTAATTCTTGGTTTTGCACGCCGTTTTGCAACATATAAAAGAGCCAGCTTAATATTTTATGACTTAAACAGGTTAGAAAAATTACTTAACGATTCCAACAGACCGGTTCTCATTATTTTTGCCGGTAAAGCACATCCAAATGACATTCCCGGACAACAGCTGATTCAAACAATTCACGAATTCTCACGTCGCCCGGAATTCGAAGGCAAGGTCATTTTACTGGAAGGTTATGATATCGCGTTAGCCCGTAAGCTCGTAACAGGCGTTGATGTTTGGCTCAACACACCGACCTACCCTTTGGAAGCCAGCGGTACGTCTGGAGAAAAAGCCGGCATCAATGGTGTATTGAATTTAAGCGTATTAGATGGCTGGTGGAACGAAGGGTATAACGGACAAAATGGTTGGGCTATTACACCTCACGGTCCACAGTTTGATGAACAATATCGAAATCAGGAAGAAGCCAAAGATTTACTTAACATCATGGAAAAACAGGTCATTCCACTGTATTACAACAGAAATGGATACGGATACTCTGAAAAATGGGTAGAAATGTCCAAAGCCTCAATGACATCGCTCATTCCTCATTTTAATTCACAGCGCATGGTAAAAGACTATACAGAAAGTTACTACCACCCGGCCTCAAAACAGAGGCAGAAATTATCCAAAGATAACGGTGATCCGGCGCGCGTGTTGTCTCAATGGAAAAAGACAATTCGAGATACCTGGTCCAGTGTCACTCTACGAAACACATCAGACATGCCAACTCGAACAAAAGCGGGCGAATTATTACCTATTCGTGTCGCTATCAATCTCCACAATCTAACGGCGAATGACATCAAAGTGGAATGCCTGGTCGGTAAAGCAACGCAAGACGACGATTTTGTGTTACACAATCAATATTTTTTCGAAGCAAAAGATCAGAATGATCAAAACGAAACTATTTTTGAGCTGAATTTGAGTACCGAACTTCCCGGATTGCAGTATTTCAAAATTCGCATATACCCGTACAATGAGTTATTGAGTCATCGATTTGAAACTGGGTTTATGAAATGGTTATAGGGGGAAAGCCAAGGAATTGTTGGTGACAGGAGTCTGCCGGACTTAGGTGATCGCCTGTTAGCCAATTTGATTCAGGTTACTTAAATTTAGAAAATATAAAGATCCGCTAAAAAAAGACGCGTTCATCCCAAAAATGCCGCCTCAGACGAAAGGTAATCTATCTCTGCTTTTGAATTAGCTCTATTCAATATTTTGTTGCGGTGCGGGAATCGACCAAAACGACGAATAATTTTCCGGTGATGTTTGGCGTACTTCAGATTATCATGCAAACTGGCTTTCTCGTATAGTGCGACTGCTGTGTCTTGGTCGTTAATATTTTCACTGTGCATATAAGGCAGGTACAAAAAAGCCCTTTTTTCATCGCTCAATTCTTGATCGAAACCAACGCCTATTGCTTTTGCAGCTGCGTCACACGCCAACGTCGCACCGACAAAACTTTCGCTATCACCGCGAAATATATTTAACGGGATTTGGTCTAACAAAATGACAAAGGCCAGCGCACCCAGTGCGGTATGTTGCCAATGATCGAGTTCTGAATTTTTGGCCGCGTTGTACAGTTCAAGATAGTTATCACGTAACTGATCATCAAAGGCCTGCGTGGAATTGTACCAGAGAGGCTTAACGCTGGGATCAAACCACAGCTTGATTAATTGTTGAAAGTCAGATTTTGTAGTCATATTGATAGATAATACCTAAAAAAAATTGTCGACGATATAATATTAGCAAATTGATGATAGTACTAAAAAAAACTGACGACACAAAAACTAGCTTCTATTTGTTTGGCTGACTAATTTTTGTAATTTTTTTGCTAGACCGATATCAAGCTGATCCCATGCGAATTGCCAGCGCCAGTTTTTATCTGAAATAGTGCCTGGCATATTCATTCGGTGCTGTGAATCAAGCGCCAATATATCTTGCATCGGCACCATCGCCAGGTCGGCAATGGAATTAAATGCCATTTGGATCAAAGGCCATGGCATCGCATCTTGCGGGTGATCAAGATAAGTCAAGATATGATTTTTCTGGTCTGGTGTTAAGGAAGTAAACCAACCGACACTTGTATCGTTATCATGCGTACCCGTATAAACCACGCCATTTTTTTCATGGTGATGTGGTAAATAAAGGTTTTCGTTATCGCCATCAAATGCGAATTGCAGAATTTTCATGCCGGGGAATTGATGTTTTTCCCTGAGTGCCGTGACCTCTGGTGTAATTAATCCAAGATCTTCAGCGACGACGGGCAGCGGTTGGCAGGTTTTTTTTAATGTTTGAAAGAGTTCATCGCCCGGCGCCTTTACCCAACGTCCTTCTATGGCGGTCTCACAATCTGCTGAAATTTCCCAATAAGATTCAAACCCCCTGAAATGATCAACTCTAAGCAGGTCAAACAGGTCCAGTTGCGTTCGCATACGATCAATCCACCACTGAAATCCATCGCCTTCCATGTGTTCCCAATCAAACAGTGGATTACCCCAACGTTGCCCGGTTTCAGAAAAATAGTCTGGCGGCACGCCCGCAACAACGTTGGGATTGCCCACTTCATTCAGTAAAAATTGATTCCGGCCAGCCCATACATCGGCACTGTCGTGACCGACGAAAATAGGCACATCGCCAAAAAGTAAAATCCCTCGCTGGTTCGCGTACTGCCGTAACGCATGCCACTGACTGAAAACAAGGTATTGATCAAAGATCGCTTGCTGATAAACTTCTTCCATCTGCTGTGAAAGTTTATACTCATCCGCGTGCATACCCTTTCTAAAATCACGCCATTGAGGTGGCCATTCTATCCAATGCGTAT
>CAZWBV010000134.1:5864-7785 GCA_964632225.1 uncultured Gammaproteobacteria bacterium
GCAATGCCTGAAAAAGCGCATAATCTTTGATCCAATAATTTTGCTGGTTGATAAAACGATCGAAATCCTTTTTTTCAGAACCACTGGCATTTTCAAGAAACCCAATACGGGCTTTTTTCAAACACGCATTATGAAATTCATAATAGCGAAATTCATCGAGGTGAAATTCATCATGGTAAAATTCATGATCATCAGCAGCATTGATCTCCAGCCATCCCCGCTTGACTATCAACTCAAGGCTAATTAACCGAGGATTAACCGCGTGTGCCGACAGAGCGTTGTAAGGTGATCCTTCTGCGTGCGTCGGCGACAGAGGTAAGGTTTGCCAAACAGAAATATTGGCATCAACAAGAAAATCAATAAAGCGAAATGCGTTTTGACCTAAATCTCCGCCATGTTGGCCTGGCAAAGAGGTGGGATGCAATAGAATACCCGCACGACGACGATCCAGAAAAGAACCTTGTTGTTTAGTCACATTGTGTTACGCCGTTCGTTTAAATTTGTTTTATGCGGAACCCGGTCGCATCACGCCGCCTGTTTGCGGCGTTCCGCCACCGTGAGTAAACACACGGGTTAAATAATCTGGTGGATCATCGCCGATTAATTTGTAGAGGCTGGTTAAATGTTGCCGATATAGAAATTCAAAATCACTCACTGAATCCCCGGGATTGTAGTCCCCGAACCACCAAAACCAATCTGATCCTTCGCATAGGGCGAGTTGAACCTCTGCTTGTGTAAGTTGCTCACCCGACAATCGCTGTGTTGTTATCGCGCGATCAAAAGCGCGCTTTGCATCGCCTAACATATCCCATCCGCGATTTTTATCGCGGTCACCTATCCAGGTAGAAAATGAACCATAAACCCAACTCCCCGCGACCAGTTCAGGAAGCTGATTTACTGTTGTACCCTCAGTCAGACATTGAGAAAATGTGGTTAAATCCAGAAAAGGATGCTCACTCAGGCGAGCATAAAGCGCATTCAAAAAATAATAACCATTTTCAGGATAATGCTCCCACGCGTTTTCGCCATCCAAAACAATCGAGACCACACCATCAGATGGGTCTTGCATTGATGCCGCAATGTTTTCCAGATGACTGACTAAATTTGCGACCGCATCATCTGCGTGCCAGGTTGAATAAGTAAAGCCAATCAAATCCGACAAACCGTCATCTCGAAAAAAACATGCTGTCTGCGAACCACCTATACGGTAAGGGTGATATAACACATGGTTTTCTTTTGAAACGCCGTTGTTGTTATGGTTGTCGTTATGGTTGTTGTTATGGTTGTTGTTATGGTTGTTGTTATGGTTGTTGTTATGGTTGTCGTGATGATTGTCGTCCTGTTCCGACGGGTCCCCGTGACTGTTAAATTTATTGAAACTGTTGCGAAATACATTTTCGCCACTGGCCGCCCAACGAAAACCATGCTCACCCAGTATCTTCATTGTTTCTGTGCTCACACTGCCTTCAGATGGCCAGCAACCTTTCGGCGTTATTCCGAAATAATGCCGAAAGGTATCAATGCCCTTATGAATATGCCATCGAGTCCGCTCTTCTCCTCCCGGATATTGACGCAATTCTGGCAAGCTGATATCAGGCATTGCTTCTTTGGCGCTATTAATATCGAGCAGTAAAGGCATAATTGGATGCGCATAAGGCGTCATTGAAAGCTCTATGCGCCCACTTTCAGCCAATGATTTATAACGCCCAATGACGCCACACAACAACTCACTCATCACGCTCATCAATACATGACGATCGTTATCATCGTATTTTAGTTCTTTGTCGATAAGGGCGGCAATACGTTCGTCCTTTCGACGAACGGTTTCGCCTATCCAGGACAAATGATACCAAACCAGTAAATCAGTAAGGTACTGCTCATCCAAGTAGTGCAACATGAGCGGGACTTTAGAAAAAATTTG
>CAZWBV010000135.1:0-7779 GCA_964632225.1 uncultured Gammaproteobacteria bacterium
GTCAATTTTATTCATGCTTTTTTAACCTCTTAATTCATCGTTATACTCAAGGTACGTCTATTCCAAGGTCACGCATTTTTGCCAATTTATAGCGCAGCGTTCTTTGACTAACGCCTAATTTTTCGGCTGCTAATTTACGACTACTGGCCGTTTCTTTCAATGTTTGTAAAATCAAGTTATATTCATGTGACTTCACATCATTTTGCAGATCACCTTCTCGCGCAGCTGATTCGGTTTCCCTCGTCCCGGGTAAATCCAATTCACTGTTACTTTTAAAACTAATACTTTCAATACCGCTATCTTCAATGCAGTTACTTTCGATGTTATCAAATCGCACATCATCCGCGACGATGTCGTTTCCTGTATGCAATACCAGCGCACGTTGCATCACATTATCCAGTTCCCGTACGTTTCCCGGCCAGGAATAGCCCAATAATTTACGCGCAGCGGACTCTGATAATTTTGGTATTGGCCTGGCGTAACTGTTTGCGCTGCGTGAAAGAAATTTCAACGCCAAAGGCACTACATCGTCTTTGCGTTTACTTAATCCCGGTAACCGAATTGGCAACACATTCAGCCTATAGTACAAATCTTCTCTGAATTTTCCGGCGGATACCAACGCCTTCATATCCCTATTCGACGTTGCGAGTATACGCACATCCAAGGGAATCAGTTTGTTCCCGCCTAATCTTTCCACTTCCTTTTCCTGCAATACCCGCAACAATTTTGCCTGTAAATTAATATCCATCTCAGAAATTTCATCCAGTAACAACGTGCCTTCCTGTGCCTGTTCAAATTTTCCGATACATGCTTTATAAGCACCTGTAAAAGCACCTTTTTCATATCCAAATAGCGTCGCTTCCAACATGCTATCCGGTATCGCTGCACAATTTATTGCAACAAAAGGCTTGTTTGCGCGATGTGATTTATTATGTATAAATCTTGCAAGTACTTCTTTGCCGACACCGCTTTGACCGTTTATCATTACAGTGGCGTTACTTTCAGCTATCCGTTGAGCCAATTTCATTATTTTTTTCGATGTGTTGTCGATGGCGATAAATTCACTGTCGTTAGTAAAGCTCTGGCTTACGATCTGACTGACAAGATTAACCAGCACTTCAGCCTCAAAAGGTTTAACCAAATAGTCAACAGCACCGTCACGCATTGCTTCCACTGCTTTTTGTACTGATCCATATGCTGTCATTAGCAAAACGGGTAAATCAGGGCATTGTGCTTTAATACGTTTTAACAACGCATGTCCATCCAACTCTTCCATCTGCACATCACTGACGACCATGTCATAGTTTGTTTTTCTCAACATATCCATTGCAAATGCCGCATTCGAGGCTGCTTCTGCCTTAAACCCCGCAAGCACTAGCGTATCGCATAATGCGGCTTGTAGTGATAAATCATCTTCTACAACAAGTATCGTTGACTGGGTCATTTTTTAGTTCCCTCTTCACAAGACGCTTGATTAGACTCTTTGTTAGACTCTTTATTAGAGAATGGCAATCGCAAAGCGAAAGTACTGCCTTCGCCTTCGACCGATTCAAACCAAAGGTAACCGTTATGTGACTTGGCAATAGTTTCAACAACAGATAAACCCAGCCCCGTACCTTGTGCACGAGTAGTAAAAAACGGCTCCAGAATTCTTTCTTGCTGTTCTTTTGAAATACCTTTTCCATTATCGCGGACACGTATATCAATGATATTCATCGCGACCTGGCTTACACTAATGGTAATTTCCCGTAACGCCTCATTACCATGAAAACTTTGTATTGCATTGCTAATTATATTCTGTAACCCACTTAGCAATACGTCCTTACTTCCAGCCAGCATCGCCTTTTTGTCAGTCATTTCATTGCTAATGGATAAATTAACATTGTTATTTTTAATTTCACTTTGTGTTAATATATACAAATCATTTATCAACTCAGACAATAGAAACGGTTGATTGCCAGCCACATCGCCGCGCGCAAACATCAACATGTCGTTGACTAATTTTTCGATATAACGCATTTGTGATTGAATCTTGTCAACCAATTCAAAACGATTTTCCGTTTGTAATTCTGTTTGTTTAAGATGGGAGGCATACAGCATGGATGTTGCAAGCGGTGTTCGTATCTGATGGGCAAGCCCGGAAGCCATTTCACTCATTGCCGTTATTTTTTGAAAACGGCTTAATTGCTCGGTGAGTTCTCTGGATTGGGTCACATCCTTGATTAATAATATTTGCCCGGTGTCTGATTCTAACGCGTTGGTGGTGATATTGACGCGACGCCCATCCGTCAATGAAATATCGTGCCCATCGTCTGCTCGAGGTGCAAAAGCACACCCAATCACGTCAACCCATCGCAAACCGATAAGTTTCTTATCTGCAACACAATCTCGAAACAATAGATCTGCGGAAGGGTTGGTTTCCTGGATAATACCGCAACCATCTAAAACAACTATTGCAGCGGGCAACGCATGAAGGATAGTGGATAGCCGGTTAGCAATTCGTTCCTTCTCTGCCAACTCATACATTTTTTCCTTGCGTGTATCCGCAAGCTCACTGTTTAACTCGGTGACGCGTGACTGGAGCACAGCATACGATGAGATTAATTCCTCAGATAGCTGGTTAAACGTTTGAAATGCGTTTTGTAATTCTTGCGCGCCTACAGCAGTGTTACTGTATGAGTGACTGTGCGTACTGTGCCCCATTGCAAACATTGCTCCCACGTCTGTCTGTGATTATTCGAAAATCACTAAACAAAGAGCAATATCTGTGCCGAAAAAAATTATTGAATAAATTCAGGGCTTTATAACGCTACACACCTGTCGAAAAGGCAATAAGTCAAACTCTTGTCATGCTTTCGCTGCGGTGTATACCGTGTTTACGCAACTTTTCAACCAGAGTGGTACGCCGCATGTTCAAACGTTTTGCCGCATGGGCAACAACACCGCCCGCTTCGTCCAACGCCTGTTTGATCAAAGTAAATTCCATATCATTCAAATGTTCTTTCAAATTTAACCCATCGCGGGGTAAGCGCGGCGCATTATTAAGCTCGACCGGGGCAATAACCTGTTCAAACTCAACGGGTGTGGCGCCCTTACTTTCAGCAAGCGCCTGAAATTTATCCGGCAAATCAGTCACATCGACAATACCGTAGGGATGCATGATGATCAGTCTTTCAATTAAATTAGACAGTTCTCTCACATTTCCCGGCCAACGATATTGACATAAGGCCATCATCGCGGTGGGTGTAAAACGAATTGAGCTGCGTTTTTCATACTCAATGCGGGCAACCAATTCATTCACCAGCAAAGGAATATCGTCGATACGATCCTTTAATGCTGGCATATCTATCGGAAACACGTTTAATCTATAAAACAAATCTTCTCTGAATTTATCTTCTTTTATCAGTTTTTCCAGATTCCGATGTGTTGCAGCGATGATTCGAACATCCACCTGAATCATTTTATTGCTGCCAACGCGCTCAAACGTGCGCTCTTGTAATACTCGAAGCAACTTAACTTGCATCGGCATACTCATATCACCGATTTCATCTAAAAATAAGGTACCCCCATTGGCTAATTCAAAACGGCCTTGCCGAGAACTGATCGCGCCGGTAAATGCGCCCTTCTCATGACCAAATAATTCACTTTCAAGTAATTCCGCCGGAATTGCACCGCAATTTACAGGTACAAACGGGCCATTTCTGCGTTCTGAATGATAGTGTAGATTACGGGAAACAACTTCTTTTCCTGTGCCGGATTCGCCCAATATTAAATCCGTGGCACTTGAATTTGCCACCTGCTCCATTAATTTACGCACACCTCTGATCGCGCGGCTGTTACCAACCAAGCTACGGAATAACTCCAGGTTCCGGCCGGTCGCAGGCGCTTGATCTGATATGCGAAAAATATGTGATTGCTGCAATGCCCCCGTTAATTGGACGTATGTCAACGGCAAATTAAGCAATTGAAACGCCTCCGCAATGGTATCAGGCGACATTTTTGTCTTTCGCTTGCGGTCAATGAGCAATAAGATGGGAATATTTGCATTCCACTGATGCATGTCATGGCACAAACGGTTTTGCACATCATCTGCATCTGATGCGCATTGACCCAATAATATTGAATCCAGATTGTCCACTTTCTCGGCTTCTGCGCGCCATGATTCACTTTGAGCCACCACTACATTGGAATAGCCGACAAATTCAAGAATCGACAGGATTTTTTGTCGGTGTTGCAAATCATCCTCAACGAGAAAAATCGTCGCAGATTCAGTCATTTTCAATGCCTCTCTCCCGGAAAATGTTATGTTATCAAACTATTACAATAATCTTCTTACATATAACCTAACACATTACGGCATGATTTCCAGCCAACGTCAAATATTGGTCGTTCAGATGACCTGAGATTTAGTTAAGCACGCTTCTGGTCCTATGTCAAAAATACGGCACAGATTTAACTAAAATTTAACCAATGTTTAATGAAATTACATCAATACATTATAAATTTCTTATGCAAAACCCGGCGTTGGCAAGCACATTAAAAGTCGACGATTGATATGAGGTCTAACGACGGGTGAGCGCGATAAGGCGTCGGTGGTGGCGAAAAATTAGTTTTTCCAAGCATTCTTCCACTGATGCGGTTAGCTTTTCAAAGCTCACCGTAATATTAAATTCCCCGTCGAACTCTGACGTCTTATCGACTGAATTCACTACAGCGGGTAAAATGATCGGTTTCGGGTAATTTATTTTCAGATACAATTCAACGTGTAAATAGGCATTAACGTCGGGTAGCTGTTTATCTTTCCACTGCATCCCCGTCGATGACAACGAAATAGCATGTCGATCAGGTATTATCAGTGACGTCGATAATAATTGCCCCACCATACCCATCAAAAAATTTATTTTTGCGTCCATGCGTGCCAACTGTTGCGCAAAATCATGGGGTTCTTCGCTATCTGCATGCGTATCATCCAACGCATAAATCGCTTTTAATATCTCTTCATTTGAATTGTGAACCAGAATAATTTCCGTTGGATCCGGCCTTGATTCAACGGTTTTCCAAACGAGGGGTATGCAGTCCTGATAAACTGGCCTGCCGTCAATTGAATGGGTAGTATCCTCGTCCATCAATAGAGTCTAGACTATTCGTACAATCAAACAACTATTTGGTGTGTTGTTGATGATGCGTTGATGATGCGTTGCTAGCGTGTCGTTGGTGTGCTGAAAATAATCCTAAGCTTATTATTCCAATTGTACTTCACGCAATTGATCGGCTGCCTCTTCCGGGCTAATCGTATTCACAAACAAACCGGAGCCTAACTCAAACCCGGCAGGGATACTGGTACGCGGACATATTTCTAAATGCCAATGATAGCTATTTTTACAGCCCAAATCTGCTGTTGTATGCGGCAACGAGTGCAGAAAATAATTATATTGCGCCCCGCCTATCACAGTGTCAAGGCGCTCCATGGTGCGACGCAATATGGTTGCAAAATCCAAAGCGTCATCTGCGTTCAGTTCCAAAAAATCCGCCTGGTGAATCAACGGTAAAATGTGCACCTCCCACTCGTAACGACTGGCAAACGGTTTAATTGCAATAAATTTTTCGCTTTTTTCAATAATATATTGCCCTACATCTATTTTTCGTTTAATTTCTCCGGAATGTTTATCATAAATCGTCGCATCAAACGTCAAGGCTTCATCAATCAACGTACAAAAAATACAATGCGCATTTTTTTTGTAAAATACATGGCTGTTTTCTACCTCAGATTGGACATTATTTGGCACCACTGGCGTTGCAATGATTTGACTGTGCGTATGTGCCATACTGGCTCCCGCAGCGGGTCCATAGTTTTTAAACACCAACACATAACGCAGCCGGTTATCTGAGTCATATAACAATTTCATCCTATTTCTGTACGCAATAAATAAATTCGCAATATGTTGTTCACTCATTTCGTGTAATGTAATACCGTGGTGATTATGATCAACGATCACTTCATGCCGCCCGTACCCATCAATTGCCTGTTGCAATCCAAATGCATAATTTTGCCCCTGCACTTCACTGCCTAACACGGGATAAAGGTTTTCTACAATACGAATTTCCCAATTTTTTTCTTCAGGGAAAGTATCGATAACAGGCGGCGTCATGTGCTCATTACCTGTACAAAATGGACAACGATCAACATGTTTACGCGTATCCCGCGGTGCCAATTCTTCCTCTTTTTTTGGCCGCAGGTTTCTGGCCGTCGCAACCAGCACAGATTCCGTCGGTATGACCGGATTTATGCGGATTTCACGTACCTCTTTTTTTTTGTCAACCACCATATTCCTCCAAAGCACCTCTCACTTTACAATAAAGCGGTCCAAAAAAGACCTACTCACAAGTAGCAATTGCTTGATATCATATAACATTATCAAATTGAATGAACATATGAAATATTGATGATCCCAAAAAATCGACTGTGACGGTGGTTGTGGCAGTGACTGTGGTAAATACATGAAATACGCTGGCTTAGTGGACGAGCGACCATTTAATCGAGGAAAGTAAGCGAGAAAACAAGTGAATACACAAACGGACAAGCTTTTTAAAAAAGCGACGAATAAACATAAAGCAAAAAAATATACTGACGCAGAAGCACTTTATAAAAAAATATTGCGCAGCAATAAATCCCATTTGGATGCAAATTATATGCTAGGCACACTTTACGCTGAGCAAAATAATATGGACAGTGCCTTAAAATATTTGGGTGTAGCAGAACAAATTCATCCACATTCCCCTTTTGTGCAAAATAATTTGGGAAACGTTTATCGCCTCAACCAGCACTACGAACAGGCAATCGACCATTATCAAAAAGCGCTTGCCGTGAAGCCTGATATGGCAGAAGCGTACAATAATCTCGGCATCGCCTATAAATTAACGGGTGACATTGAGCAAGCAACTGTAATGTATCAACAGGCGATCAAGAATAATCCGGGCTTTATTGAAGCGCATTTTAATTTTGGCAATCTTTACTGGGATGCAGATGATTTTGAGCGTGCGAGTCCTTATTACACACATGTTCTCATGCTTAATCCCAACCACGCAAAATCACATGACAAACTCGGCACCTATTATATTAAAACGGGCGAAGTGGACAAAGCCAGGGCTCACTTTGATACTTATTTAGACATCGATAACAGTGATACGTGTGGTGTAAAAATTAAAATAGCCTATCTAAATAATATCGATAACAACGCTCATAACGGCAAAACGCTTGCCGAGACTCTTCCTAAACAAGTTCCCGAACAACTGGTCAAAGAAACCTATGAGAAAAAGGCGCTTTCCTGGGACAAAGATATTCATCGGCCCGAAATGGAATTTTTAGGGCCTACACATATAAAATCAGCCTTTGATAAATATCATGCCGACGAGCGGAATTTCGCTGTTCTTGATATAGGCTGTGGCACCGGACTTTGCGGAGAATGGCTAGTGGCCCACAGCAATCAGCTGATCGGTGTCGATCTTTCCCAACATATGCTCAATATCGCGAAACAGAAGAATCTTTATACGGATCTCGAAAATAGCGATGTTGTTGACTATCTGGTTGCGAATAATACCCTATTCGATATCATCGTCGGCTCAGGCATCCTTATTTTTTTTGGGGATCTGCTACCCATTCTCAGTGCGGCCAGACAAAGACTGCAGTCGAATGGGCATTTCATATTTACCCTCTATAAGAGCGACAATCAGGACATTCAAATACGTGAAAACATGCATTTCGCTCACAGTATCACCTAT
>CAZWBV010000136.1:0-7774 GCA_964632225.1 uncultured Gammaproteobacteria bacterium
AAAAATATCTAGCGCGCGTGCGTACCAGTGTGGATATAATGGAATTGCCAGTGCCATTGCGCTATTTTGCCTATTTTTCATCTGGATGGCATATGACAAGTGACTGGTTTACATGGGATTTGTCTGTTTGAAACTTCGTATTTGGTCGAAGCATTATTCCTAATTAGTGAATAGTGAAGTGCACGTTGCAAATAGACTTGTTGTGAACATTTGTCGCGAAAATGTGTCGTGAAAACGATGAGGCTATATTTATGAACACCCTATCAATAGTCGCTATATTAACGGTAATAATGCAATGATAAAAGCACCTCAGGCACAGCCTGCAGTTTCTAAGGGGTTGCGAGCGGGGATCATACCTGCTGCGTTAGTGCTTGTACTGTTGGTGGGTTCGCTTGTGTTGATGAGTAATGCGACGCAGGATTCGGTTCAATTTGAAAAAGTTTATCCAACATTATTTTCCTTTAATCTGCTAGTTATTTTGGTGTTGTTTGTTCTTATTGGCAAGAACGTGCTTGGGGTTGTGCGCCAATACCGCAATCAAGCAACTGGTTCAAGGTTAACTGTACGTTTAGTTGCCATATTCGTCGTGTTGGCGCTTGTGCCAGGGTCGGTTGTGTATTATTTCTCATTGCAATTCCTGGAAAGAGGCATTGATAGTTGGTTTGATGTGGAGGTTGATGCGGCGTTACTGGATTCATTGCAGTTAAGTCAATCTGCGTTAGGGCTGAGGATGAGAGAGCTGGTTAAGGAAACGGAGTCGGTCGCGGCGGATCTGGTGGATCAGCCAGACAGTATGGCCGTACTTAACTTAAATTATTTAATAAATGAAAGTGGTGCGTCTGAATTAACGTTAATGAGTATGTCTGGTCGTATTATTGCGTCATCTGCGACGGATACAAAAAATATTGTTCCCAACAGGCCGAATGAGAGTATCTTGAATCAGCTAAAAAGCGGCCGTACCTATGTTGGTCTTGATCCAGTCAGCGAATCAGGTTTGAATATCCGCGCAGTTGTTTCAGTATTCAGCACCAGTCCTTTGCAGGAGCGGCGTCTATTACAGGCGCTATATCCAGTACCGGTAAGAATAAACGAATTAGCCAGTAATGTGCAACTGGCATTTGAAAAATACAAAGAGTTAAGTTATTTACGTGTGCCACTTACGCGTAGTTTTACGGTGACGCTTTCACTTATTTTATTGTTAAGCGTTCTTGTCGCGGTTTGGGCGGCATTTTTATTTGCCCAGAGACTGGTTTCCCCTATCAGGGTGCTGGCGATAGGAACACGCTCTGTCGCGGCGGGTAATTATGACAAGCGGTTGCCCGTATTGAGTAACGACGAATTTGGTTCGTTAGTTGAATCATTTAACGACATGACAGAAAATATTGCATTGGCACGTGATGAAGTAAAGGGCAGTCAACAGCAAGCGGAAAATGAGCGAGCGTATCTTACTGCCGTGTTGGCCAGTTTATCATCAGGTGTATTAACATTAGATCAGTCTCAAATATTAAGAACAGCGAATCCGGCCGCAGACAAGATATTGGGTATGGATTTTGCTAAATTGTTGGGAGCAAGAATAGGAAACGCTAAACAAAGCTACCCACATTTAACAACATTTTTCAATGCGTTGGATTTGCACCTTAACAGCAAAATGGGTGACTGGCGGGAAGAAATTACACTTTTTGGTGCCGCTGGACGCCAGGTATTAAGTTGCCGTGGCCAATCATTTATTGGTACCGGTGAGCTACAGGCGGGTTTTGTTGTTGTATTTGATGATGTTACCGCATTGATTCAAGTGGAGCGCGATGCTGCATGGGGCGAAGTTGCGCGGCGTATGGCGCACGAGATTAAAAATCCTTTAACACCTATTCAGTTATCAGCAGAAAGATTGCGACACAAATGCCTGGATAAAATGGATGAGAAGAGCGCAAAAATACTGGAACGGTCAACACACACGATTATACAACAAGTATCCGCGATGAAGGAAATGGTTCAGGCGTTTTCAGACTACGCTCGCATGCCTAAAATAGAATTAGGTCCGGTCAAAATTAATGATCTGATTAATGAAGTACTGGATTTATACAGTGCAGGAGAAAGTAAATCGCAAATTTACCTTAATCTGGACTCTAGTTTGCCGGTGATTGACGCTGATGCCGCAAGATTGCGGCAATTGATCATTAATGTGGTGAAAAATGCTTATGAAACAATGACTGAATCTTCTTCTTCAAGAAGAAGCTATTCGTCGGGGAAGATCCCGCAAGGTTCCCCAGATTTTCACGAACACGCTACAACTGGACACTCGACAAGTGATGCCAACAAAGTTTCCGTCAAAGGCAGTGTCAACAAAGACGCTAAAGATAACGCTATTCTGGTTAATACCCGGCAGGTGCAGCAAGCGTCGCGTTTATTTGTTGAGTTGTCGGTGCAGGATTCGGGTCCGGGTATCCCAGAAGAGATGCTTGGCCGGCTTTTTGAGCCCTATGTGACCTCGAAACCAAAAGGGACCGGGCTTGGGTTGGCTATTGTAAAAAAAATAGTTGAAGAACATGGCGGTGTGGTTTGGGCAGAGAACATTGCGGGGGGGGGCGCCGCTGTCATTATTCGCTTGCCTGTCCCGAATACAGTGGTTGATATTAGCGAAAATATCAAGCAAGCTGTGCAATAGTTTTTAAATTTGTTACTGCAAGTTGCAAGAGCAGCAAGAGTAGCAATAGAATAATTGCAATTATATAGTCGAGACAAAATTTGCAATAATGAGACAATATCTGCAATAAAATAAATAGTTGAGGAAAATAAAAGGTGAAGCCCTATATTCTTGTCGTAGACGATGAGCCAGATATCCGGGATTTGGTTCGGGAAATTTTACAGGATGAAAATTATGAAGTAGATGTCGCCGAAGATGGGAATGCCGCCCGCTTGTGTGTGCAAACCCGCCGGCCTGATTTAATATTGCTGGATATCTGGATGCCCGATATTGATGGAATATCTTTGTTGAAGGAATTTGTAGAAATGGGATTAAACTCGCCTGTTATAATGATTTCCGGACACGGAAATGTTGAAACGGCGGTGGAGGCAACTCGACTGGGCGCATTTGATTTTATCGAAAAACCATTGTCATTGGGCAAGTTATTGATGACTGTACAAGATGTGTTGGACAGTGTTGGGCACTCGAAAGATGTATCATCCACTGGCAAACAACATTCTGCTACGACTTATATGCCGATTGGCAAAAGTGTTGTTATGCAAAATTTCCGCGATCAGGTCAAACGAGTGGCTGGATTTGATAATTGGGTTTTATTTTGTGGAGAATCAGGAACAGGGAAACAGCTGTACGCCCGCTTTTTACATAGCAACAGTAAGAAAAGTCAGGGTCCGTTTGTGAGTGTCAGGGTATCGTCGATTGTTGAAGATAATCCAGAGGAACTTTTGTTTGGTGTTGAGAAAGAGGGGCGCATAGAGGCAGGTTTAATTGAGCAAGCCGACGGCGGTATATTATTTTTAAATGACATAGCTGATCTTGATTTAACGACACAAGCAAAGTTGCTCGATGTGTTTATCACTAGCTCACTTAAACGTGTTGGTGGGCTAGAACGAAAAGAGATTAATGTCAGGATAATTGCAGGCACGAAGGTTGATCTGCAAGAAGCCATAAAAGCAGGTCGTTTCAGGGAAGATTTATACTATCGAATCAATGAAATTCCATTATATGTTTCACCACTGAGAGACCATCGGGAAGATATTCCGGATTTTGTGCATCATTTCGTGGATTTGTTCGTTAAAGAAGATAATTTACCTTATCGAAAATTCAGTATGGCTGCTCAAAACTGGGTCAGAAATTATATGTGGCCGGGTAATGTGCTTGAGTTAAGAAATCTGGTTCAACGCTTATTAATGATGGGCGATAGCAGTAGTGAAATCAGTGTGACGGAAGTGGAGGCAGCGGTCATGTTACAGTCACCCACGCAGGGTTTTGAAATGCCCACTGATTTTAGTTTGCCTTTGCGTCAGGCGAGGGAGCGATTTGAAAAAACCTATCTGGAATACCATCTTCAGGAAGCGGGTGGGAATGTAGGAATGGTAGCAAAGCAAGCCGGTATGGAAAGAACGCACTTATACCGCAAGTTTAGAGCGTTGGATATTGATCCAAAGAAAACAAAGTAAGTTTACGATTCTCAGCTATACTTCTATCGCAACGATTTACTCTATAACTATAACTACAACTACAACTATAACTATAACTTACAACTACAACAACAAATAACTACAACAAAGAAACAAAGACAGGTTTAGATACACGCTCATGAAGATCATTATCCTTGGTGCGGGTCAGGTCGGCGCTTCAGTCGCAGAAAATCTGGCAAGTGAAGCCAATGACATCACTATAGTTGATACTGATGCCAAACGATTACAGGATCTACAAGACAGGCTGGATTTACGCACCGTTAATGGTTATGCGTCACATCCAACTGTATTAGCCCAGGCGGGTGCAGATGATGCAGACATGATCATCGCAGTGACTAATAGCGATGAAATTAATATGATTGCCTGCCAAATTGCCTACACAATTTTCCATACCCCAACAAAAATTGCACGTGTTCGTGCGGTCGAATACCTTTCTCAAACACAATTATTTGCGCAGGAAGCGCTACCGGTAGATGTATTAATCAGTCCTGAGCAATTGATCACAGATTATATTTTACGCCTAATCGAAAATCCTGGTGCATTGCAGGTGCTTGATTTTGCTGGTGGCAAAGTGAGGCTGGTTGCGCTAAAAGCGTTCTACGGTGGGCCACTGGTCGGTAATGAATTAAAAACATTGCGCGAGCATATGCCCGGAATCGAAACGCGCGTTGCGGCGATTTTTCGCAGAGGAAAAGCGATTCTTCCAGAAGGGAACACTGTTATCGAAGTGGATGATGAAGTGTTTTTTGTAGCGGCAAAAAAACACATACGTGCTGTGATGGGAGAGTTACGACGATTGGATAAGCCTGTAAAGCGGGTGATCATTGTTGGTGGGGGAAATATTGGCAGACGATTGGTAACAACCCTGGAGCAGGATTACAATGTAAAACTGATTGATCATAACGCTGAACGAGCGGAATCCATTTCCAGGGAAGTCGATAATGCGATTGTTCTGCTTGGTGATGCGGCAGATGGTGATTTGCTGCTGGAAGAGAATATTGAACATACCGATGTATTTTGTGCTGTCACAAATGATGATGAGGCGAATATATTATCTTCAATGTTGGCAAAAAGGCTGGGCGCACGAAAAGTGATGGCGTTAATAAATCGTACTGCTTATGTTGATTTGGTACAAAGCGGTATTATTGATATTGCCATATCGCCGCAACAGGTAACAATTGGCAGTTTGTTAACGCATATACGTCGAGGTGATGTCGCGGTTGTCCATTCTTTAAGGCGTGGCGCTGCAGAGGCGATTGAAGCCATTGCGCATGGCGATAAAAAATCATCAAAAGTGGTTGGGCGAAGAATTGAAGAAATAAAATTACCTACAGGGACATCTATTGGTGCCATCGTGCGTGGTAACGAAGTTATTATCGCACATCATGATACGATGGTAGAAGCGGACGATCATGTCATATTATTTCTTGTTGATAAGAAAAGAATACCCGAAGTGGAAAAGCTGTTTCAGGTGGGTGTTACCTTTTTGTAGGATGTAGAGTTATGTAGGGTGTGTAGAAAGTATCGTAAGTGGCGCGTGGTTTGTAATTTAACTACCAAATTAACTACCAAAAAAATATATTTTAATAGAATACAAATATAATGCATTTTATCGTTATACAACGTGTAATCGGCATTTTGTTGATGCTGTTTAGTTTTACTATGCTACCTCCTTTGCTCGTATCCTGGATATACAACGACGGTGTATCGTTTCCTTTTATTTTAGGTTTTGGACTGGCTTTGATTGCTGGCCTGCTTTTTTGGTTTCCGGTTAGATCAAATCGCAAGGATCTCAAATTACGCGATGGTTTCGTTATCGTTGTTATGTTCTGGACTGTATTGAGTTTGTTTGGATCGTTGCCTTTGGTTCTTTCCGAACACACTGATATTTCGTTCACTGATGCAGTGTTTGAATCGGTTTCCGGGTTAACAACCACAGGGGCAACTGTATTAACTGGGTTGGATGATTTACCCCAATCAATACAATTCTATCGGCAACAGCTGCAGTGGTTGGGTGGTATGGGTATCATTGTTTTGGCGGTTGCTATTCTTCCTATGTTAGGGGTCGGTGGAATGCAGTTATATCGTGCGGAGACGCCTGGTCCAATGAAAGATTCAAAAATAATGCCACGTGTTACCGAAACTGCAAAAGCGTTATGGTACGTATATTTAGGGCTAACTGTTATTTGCGCCATTTCGTATTGGGCAGCGGGCATGTCGGCGTTTGATGCGATTGGCCATAGTTTTTCTACAGTGGCAATCGGCGGATTTTCGACTCACGACGCGAGTATTGGCTATTTTGATAGCACGTTAATTGAAATGATTGCGGTCGTTTTTATGCTGATATCCGGGGTTAATTTTTCGTTACATTTTATTGCATGGCGATCATTGAGTGTAAGGCACTATATAAGTGATCCCGAAGTTAGAACCTATTTTCTAATATTGTCCGTCGCAACGGTTATAGTGACAGCCTACTTATACATGTCTGGTGTTTTTACTACGGTATCAGATTCCTTTGTTCTCAGTCTTTTTCATGTTGTGTCAATCGGTACGACCACCGGATTTTCCACTACAGATTATTATACGTGGCCGGTTTTTGTGCCAGTACTTCTGATTTTTATTAGTTTTATTGGCGGTTGTGCTGGCTCAACGGGTGGTGGCATGAAGGTAATCCGCATCTTGCTTCTATTTAAGCAAGGGATGAGAGAAATTACCCGATTGATACACCCTAATGCGCAGATACAGGTCAAGGTGGGTTCCAAGCCGTTACCCGAAACCGTCATTAAAGCAGTGTGGGGGTTTTTTTCATTGTACGTGGCCAGTTTTTGCATAATGATGCTTGCGCTTATGGCGCTAGGGATCGATCAGGTGACGGCTTTTTCGGCGGTAGCCGCTTGCATTAATAATCTGGGACCAGGTTTGGGCGATGTTGCGGAAAATTACGGGAGCCTGGGTTCAGCAGCAAAATGGATACTTTGTTTTGCGATGTTGCTTGGCCGACTTGAAATTTTTACTTTACTGGTTTTGTTAACTCCCGCCTTTTGGCGCAAGTGAGCGACATAAATCCCCGTTTGTGTCTGTAGTATTTTTCCTGTTTAATTCGTTGATATTGCAAAACAAATTAATATAGTGCCTAAGTATATTGCTATAACGCTATATTATTTAAGATACCAGAAGACCCGACGATAAGAAACGCGTAATTACATCACGTAACGTATATATTACGTAGCGCTAATACTGCCGGGAGTAGTCAATATGGGTCCAGCAAAATTTATTGTAAACAGCATTTTCAGTGGATTATTAATATGTGTCTCGTTTGCTGGCCATGCAGATCCCTATGAAAATGGACTGATCGAATACCTCAATGAAAATTATTTTCAAGCTGCTGGGCATTTTGCAGAAGGTGCCACGGGCGGAGACATCGGTTCGATTCAGATGCTTTCTAAGCTTTATAGAGAAAAAAAAGGTGTGCAAGAAAATTCTGAAGAGGCTTTCAGGTGGACGCGAATAGCGGCGCAGAGCGGTATTGCGGAGTCGCAGTATGCGCTTGGCAATATGTTTGCGACGGGTGAGGGTGTGGTTCAGGATGATAAAG
>CAZWBV010000137.1:0-7713 GCA_964632225.1 uncultured Gammaproteobacteria bacterium
GAGGGTGCACTGCGACGCATTATCGCTAATTCACATTTTACCCGAAATCCGATTACACTTGATTTCACGAAAGAGGCGTTAAAAGATTTATTATCTCTACAAGACAGATTGGTCTCAATCGAAAACATTCAGAAAACGGTGGTTCAATATTACAAAATCAGGGTATCGGATTTAACATCAAAAAAGCGCACTCGATCCATCACACGCCCACGGCAGTTAGCCATGGCGTTAGCGAAAGAACTCACCAATCACAGCTTGCCTGAAATCGGTGATGCCTTTGGTGGACGTGACCACACAACCGTGTTACATGCTTGCCGCAAAATAAAGGAACTAAAAGAATCTGACACACGCATTAATGAAGATTTTTCAAACCTGATGCGGATGTTAACCACATAACGATTAAGCACTTCACTACGGTGCCACCATGCTTGATTAAACAGATAACTTACAAAAATGTAGAAAGTATGTATAAACCTGTGAATAAGTTGCGAATAGTTTGTAAATAACGTGTATACAATAAGTTATCCACATTTCATTAACAGATTATCCGACGGAAATAACAGGTTTATACAAACCGTTACACCAAATATAGAGCACTGATTACGATAATAAAAAAGGGCTTATCCACAGATTTTCAGGTACCTAATAATAATAATAATAATAAAAGAAATTTGATATATAATTAAACAATCATTGGGGAAGGGTTAATCATGAAGTTTAAAACACAACGCGAATCCATACTCAAACCACTGAATATCGTTAACGGGGTAGTGGAACGCCGACAAACATTACCCATATTATCAAACGTATACCTTGCGATTAGTGAGGATAATTGCTTGTCGTTGAAAACCACAGACTCGGAAGTCGAGTTGGTCGCAAAAACCATGCTTGATAATGCGCAACCGGGTGAGGCGACTATACCAGCCAGAAAACTGTTAGATATTTGTCGTACTTTACCTGAAGGTGCCGAAGTAGAGATTTCCTTAAAAAATGACAAAGTACTGATAAAATCAGGTAAAAGTCGATTTACATTATCGACATTACCCACAAATGAATTTCCGAGTACAGAAAATGTCAGCCATACGCTTCAATTTACCGTTTCCCAAAAGCAACTCAAATACATTATCGGGCGAACCCAATTTGCGATGGCACAGCAAGATGTTCGCTATTACCTGAACGGGCTTATGTTTGAAGTCTCAGCGAGTGTACTGCGTGCGGTCGCAACAGACGGGCACCGCCTCGCACTGTGTGATACCGAAATCAGTGCGGAAGTAAATGAAGTACAGAGCATCATTGTACCCAGAAAAGGTGTCATGGAACTCCATCGGTTATTGGCTGATTCTGACGAGAGTGCCACCATCGGTATTAGCAATAATCATATCAAAGTGGAAATGAACGATATCATTTTTGTTTCCAAGTTGGTTGATGGCCGGTTCCCGGATTACGCCCGGGTGTTACCACAAAAAATCGATAAAATTGTTTTTGCTGACCGCGACCTGTTAAAGCAGGCCCTCACCAGGGCATCCATATTATCGAATGAAAAATACCGGGGAATACGTTTGCAACTCATTAAGGGTGAAATTAAAGCACTTGCGAATAACCCTGAACTGGAAGAAGCGGAAGAAGTGATTGATGTTGATTATGACGGCGCTGATTTAGAAATTGGTTTTAACGTTAACTACATCATTGACGCATTATCTGCAATTGAATCCACGGAAGTACAACTGGGATTTTCTGATTCCAGTAGTAGTTGTTTAATTCAGCCCAAAGGGGTGGATGAGAACAAATACGTTGTTATGCCTATGCGGCTTTGATTTGTCTAAATCCGCTAGGAGCCTGTCCAAGAATAGAAACCTGGCGTTTGTTCAACGACAAATTTAAATATAAATTCAATTGTTGGTTGTAAGAACAGAGAACACATCATGCGCTGGATTGCCACCATCATGGCACAATATACTAAGACGACACTGACAATATCCAATGAAGATTGATCGATAATGGCGTTATTAAATCTGACACTGTGTAATGTCAGAAATATTAGGCAGGCCGAATTTAACCCCTCCGAAAAATTTAATCTCATCATCGGTGCGAATGCCAGCGGTAAAACAAGTTTACTGGAAGCAATCTATTTATTGGGATTTGCTAAGTCCTTTCGAACTTCAAACCCGAAGAAAATGATAAACAGCAACGAGGATGAAATGAGTGTGTTCGGTCGAATAGTTGGGCAGTCAGAGAGAACGGTTCCTGTTGCTGTTCGACGAAACAAAAAGGCATTTCAGATTAAGTTGGACAACCGGATGTTGAAATCGAGATCAGAATTATCACTCACATTGCCGCTACAACTCATCAATCCCGAGAGCCACCGAATTTTAGAGTTAGGCCCTAAATTCCGACGACACTATCTCGACTGGGGTGTGTT
Source organism: uncultured Gammaproteobacteria bacterium (assembly GCA_964632225.1). GTDB lineage: Bacteria > Pseudomonadota > Gammaproteobacteria > SG8-11 > SG8-11 > JAADIM01. The sequence continues at coordinate 2,420 of CAZWBV010000137.1, forward strand.
CCACGTGGAACATGGGTTTCTACCGGCATGGAAAGATTACTACCATATTTTGAAACAACGTAATGCCGCTTTACGACATTACGGCACAGAAAGTGGTGTGAAAGCCTGGGACGTGGGTTTAGTAGAAAAAGCGGATAAGATAAATCAATTTAGGTGTGACTACCTATCTCGACTAATCCCTTACTTCAAAAACATTGGGTCAAATGTGTTTTCAATATCCAATCTCTCGATTGACTACCTTCCGGGCTGGTCGAAAGAATTGACTTTTAGAGAGGCACTCTATTCAACATTTGATAGAGACAAGGTGTCTGGTTTCACAAACACCGGTCCCCATCGTGCGGATATCAACATAAAAGTCTCTGGTCGTTCAGTATTGGAATTTGCCTCCCGTGGCCAGCAGAAAATGATTATTACCGCGTTGAAGTTGGCGCAGGTTGCATTGCTAAAAAAAGAAACTGCAAAACGATGTCCCGTTTTAATCGATGACCTCGCTTCTGAACTGGATAGCACAAATCGAACTAAGTTGATAAGTGCATTAGCGAATTTGGACACCCAAGTCTTTATTACGACCACTGAACAAAGTCTGGTTGACATGACCGGAATCCATGATAAAAAGATGTTCCACGTGAAACACGGCACAATACTTGAGGTTACATAGACGCTCATACAAGGTGAAATATGGCAAACGAAAAAAAATATGATTCTTCAAATATTCAGGTATTAAAAGGTTTGGATGCGGTCAGAAAAAGGCCGGGGATGTATATCGGTGATACGGATGATGGCACCGGTTTGCACCATATGGTCTTTGAGGTTGTTGATAATTCTATCGACGAAGCGTTGGCTGGCTATTGCACTGAAACGAAGGTAACCATTCACAGCGATAACTCGATAACGGTTACTGACAACGGCCGGGGTATTCCTGTCGATATCCATGAGGAAGAGGGCCGATCGGCTGCCGAAGTGATTATGACGATTCTTCACGCGGGGGGAAAGTTTGACGATAACTCTTATAAGGTTTCTGGCGGTTTACACGGCGTGGGCATTTCTGTTGTCAATGCGCTATCAGAGCAATTACGTTTAACGATTTGCCGTGACGGTGAAATACACCAGCAGGAATACTGTTTGGGTGAGCCGAAGACGCCGTTAGCAGTGATTGGTAAAACAGAAAAAACCGGCACTGAGATCTATTTCAAACCCAGCCCCGAGATTTTTAAAGACACCGAATTTCATTACGATATTTTGTCCAAGCGGCTTCGCGAGCTTTCTTTTCTCAACCCAGGTGTGCAGATACTGCTAGCGGATGAGCGTGGGGATAAATCTGATATCTTTGAATATAAGGGCGGTATTAGTTCTTTTGTGGAACATTTGAATGAGAAGAAAACGCCACTACACCCCAGTGTTTTATATTTTAATTCTGAAAAAGACGGTATGGGTATAGAGGTTGCTATGCAGTGGAATGACTCTTACCAGGAAAATATATTTTGTTTTACCAACAATATACCGCAACGTGATGGCGGGGCGCATTTATCCGGGTTTCGGGGCGCGCTGACGCGGACACTAAATCAATACATCGAAAAAGAAGGGGCTGCTCAAAAAGCGAAAATCTCCACAACGGGCGACGATGCACGTGAAGGCCTAACGGCGGTATTATCGATTAAAGTACCTGATCCAAAATTCTCGTCGCAAACCAAAGACAAGCTGGTGTCCTCTGAAGTAAAAGGCGTGGTTGAATCTGTGGTCGCCGAGAAGCTGCAAGCGTTCCTGATGGAAACACCGCAGGAGTCAAAATTAATTGTTTCAAAAATTATTGATGCGGCACGTGCGCGTGAAGCGGCGCGTAAAGCAAGAGAAATGACTCGCCGTAAGGGCGCGCTGGATATTGCCGGTTTGCCCGGAAAGTTGGCGGATTGCCAGGAGAAAGATCCGGCATTATCCGAATTGTTTCTGGTGGAGGGTGACTCAGCAGGGGGGTCGGCTAAGCAAGGCCGTGATAGAAAACATCAGGCTATATTGCCTCTTAAAGGTAAAATATTAAATGTTGAAAAAGCACGTTTTGACAAGATGTTGTCCTCGGTGGAGGTCGGTACATTAATTACCGCACTGGGCTGTGGTATAGGCAGAGAAGAATTTAATATCGAAAAGTTGCGTTATCACCACATCATTATTATGACGGATGCGGACGTCGATGGTTCGCATATTCGTACCCTGCTATTGACCTTTTTTTACCGGCAGATGCCACTGTTAATCGAGCGTGGGCATATTTATATTGCACAACCGCCGCTCTATAAAATCAAGAAAGGCAAACAAGAGCGTTATCTCAAAGACGACGCGGAGCTGACCCATCATTTATTACAGGTCGCATTGGACAACGCCAGTTTGTATGTTGGCGCAGATACACCTGCGATCAGCGGCGCACCGTTAGAAGCATTGGCATTGGAATTCAACACCGTTATGGCGACGATACAACGTATGTCGAAACGTTATCCCGCCGCTATTTTGGAAAAATTTATTTATATGCCTGCCTTCAGTTCAGCCCAAATGAAAGACACCGATGCTGCAAAAAGGTGGTTCGACGAACTTTCAAGTCGGCTGGCCGACGCGGGTGGTGATATATCACAGACCTTGTTTGACGTTGAGGAAGACATAGAAAACGAGTCTACCCAAGTTAAAATAATCACCCGTACACACGGCATTACCCATGAGAAAATATTAGCTGCCGCGTTTTTTGAATCGGGCGAATACCAAAGTATAAAAAACCTTGGGGAGAAAATTGCTGATTTATTTGGCGCAGGTGCCTATGTACAACGCGGCGAAAAAACGCAGCAAATTGGTAGTTTCAAACTTGCTCTGAACTGGTTAATGGCGGAAGCGAAGCGTGGGCAATATATACAGCGTTATAAAGGACTAGGTGAAATGAATCCTGATCAACTTTGGGAAACCACAGTTAATCCGGAATCACGTCGTTTGTTGCAAGTGAAAGTCGAAGACGCTGTGGCCGCTGATGAAATATTTACCACGTTGATGGGTGACCAGGTTGAACCTCGCAGAGACTTCATTGAAAAAAATGCGCTGTCTGTGTCTAATCTGGATATCTAATAAACCCTATATTGACTGGGGCATAAAGCCCCAAACACCGACACCTGTTCCAACCGGTGTCGGTGTTGACGAAACAGGCCCCTACTTCTTTTTGTTATGATAGGAAATCAGTAATTCCACTTCGTTTTTGGATCCCAAAATAACCGGTACGCGTTGGTGCAGTTCAGTTGGTTTGATGTCCATGATCTGTTCGGTGCCAGTATGACTTACCCCGCCCGCTTGCTCGACAATAAATGACATCGGATTCGCTTCGTACATCAGGCGTAACTTACCGGCCTTCGATGGGTCTTTGCTGTCTTTTGGGTACATGAATATTCCACCGCGGGTCAGAATTCGATATACCTCCGCCACCATGGAGGCGACCCAGCGCATATTAAAATTTCGACCTCGCGGACCGGTTTCGCCCGCCAGGCATTCGTCAACATAGCGCTTCACCGGTTCTTCCCAAAAACGGTCATTCGATGTGTTGATGGCAAATTCATCGGTGTCTTCAGGAATTTTCATTTCCGGGTAAGTCAGCACAAATTCGCCAACGTTCTTATCCAGCGTAAACCCATTAACGCCGTTACCGGTGGTTAACACCATTAAAGTGGATGGGCCATACAGCGCAAATCCGGCACACACCTGCTTGGTGCCTTCCTGTAAAAAATCCTTTGCCGTTGGATTACGGATGCCTTCCGGGCATCTCAATATTGAAAAAATGGTGCCAACCGAAATATTCACATCAATGTTGGATGAGCCATCCAGTGGATCAAACACCAGCAAATATTTGCCTTTCGGGAACTGTTCGGGGATAGGGTAAATATCATCCATCTCCTCCGACGCCATCGCCGCCAGGTGCCCTGCCCACTCATTTGATTTGATCATGACGTCATTGGTGATCAGGTCGAGTTTTTTTTGTGTTTCGCCCTGTATGTTTTCGCTGCCCGCACTGCCTAATACGCCAATGAGCGCGCCTTGGTCAACGGTATTGGATATGACTTTACAGGCGGTCACGACATCGTTCAGTAATGAAGTGAAATCGCCTGAGGCATTAGTAATTTTACGTTGTTCTTCGATGATAAACTGAGTAACGGTTGTGCCGATGTGCATGTCGTTTGTTTTCCTTTGGTAATTGATAGGTTTCCGTATACATAAAAAGTGATTCGCTTTGTAACGGGCTAATTCTAAATTAATTGTAAAACGTAAAAAATGCGGGATTCTACCAAAACAAAAGCAGAATTTCGATGTAAAATCTGTATTTTTCAGAGGTTATTATTACGTTTAGGTTGTTCGTAAGCTGAGTCGTTAATTTTAGCGTGCTGGCATGACGACTTGCGAGAAAGGCAACTGCGGCTTAGCATAGCGGGCTATACATATTCATACATCACACACTAGGTTAAAATGACATTGAAAACACTAAGGATTGCTACTCGGAAAAGTCCATTGGCATTATGGCAGGCGGAGTTTGTCAGGGATTCTCTTATACAACACCATCCAGATTTACAGGTCGAGTTAGTAAAAATGGTTACACAGGGTGATAAAATACTCGACACCCCGCTGGCCAAGGTGGGCGGTAAAGGGCTCTTTGTAAAAGAATTGGAACAAGGCATGTTGCGCGATGAAGTGGATATTGCCGTACACTCGATGAAAGACGTGCCGGTCGAATTGCCAGCAGGATTACACTTAACCGTTATATGTTCCCGTGAAGACCCAAGGGATGCGTTTGTCTCTAACACGTTCGCTTCCCTTGAATCGCTACCGCAAAATGCACGCGTCGGGACATCGAGCTTGCGTCGGCAAACCCAGATTAAAGCGCTGCGCCCCGATTTGCAGATTCTTGATTTACGCGGGAACGTTAATACCCGGCTGAAAAAGCTGGACGACGGAATGTATGACGCAATAATTTTAGCGGCGGCTGGATTAAAACGCCTTGGTTTTCACAGCCGAATAAAACAGTCTATTGACTCAAGCGTCAGTTTGCCTGCAATTGGGCAAGGGGCCGTTGGTATTGAATGTCGCGTTGACGATGAGGAGATAAACCAGCTTATCAGTATATTAAACCACACGCAGACTAATACTTGCATTACCGCAGAGCGTGCTATGAATGCCCAATTAGAGGGAGGGTGTCAGGTGCCGATCGGCGGGTATGCGATATTAGAAAATGATGCACTGTTCATGCGTGGCCTGGTGGGCCGGCCAGACGGTTCACAGGTGGT
>CAZWBV010000138.1:0-7593 GCA_964632225.1 uncultured Gammaproteobacteria bacterium
TTGCGACAGGCGCCATGCTGGTTGCCCACTTTTTTTCGAATTGGCTTTTTTCTGCGTTTTTTTGATGCGCTGGATAAGGACAACGTCGCCAATTTTTACAATGTCTGCGGCGGCGGATGGCTTTAATCCGGACCTGTTTTCATTAATATAAGGTTTTGCCCAGCTCAGGCCTTCCCAGTAGATCGGCACGAGGCGTCTATTTCCCTTCTCGTAAACCACAATGCTTTGTGCTTCGATGGCAACGACGATGGCCGGGTGCAGGTTTCCCCATTTATTAAATCCATTCAGTGCATCGTGCCATACTGTCTTTTCATCAGGTGTTTGTGCTTGCGTGTCAGTATTCTGAGTTTCAATGGACGTGTTATTCGACAAGTCTACATGGGCGAGTGGTCCGCGATATCCGTGTCGTAAATCATACTGAAGTAACGTGGTGCGCAATGCATTGTTTGCGGCGCGTTGCATATCGGAGTCGATTGTGGTGTATAACTTATAGCCATTGATGTAAGCGTTGTTGCCGTACAGTCGAATTGCTGCAGTGCGTGCCATTTCAGCAATATAGGGGGCGTCAACTTCCGTCGACAGTGCATGCAGTTCTGCACTATAGTCTTCGTCTAGCGCCTGTTGGTATTCCGTATCATCAATAAAACCCAGCTTGTGCATTCTTCCTAGGACGTAGTTTCGCCGTATTAATGCTCTTTCCGGATTAATAATAGGGTTATAGGCAGAAGGCGCTTTATAAAGCCCCGCTAACATCGCGAGTTGAGCCACATTCAGTTCGTCAATTTTTTTACCGTAATAGACTTGGGCTGCCGCATTGACGCCATAGGCGCGTTTACCCATGTACATTTTATTTAGGTAAAGCTCGAGAATATTGTCTTTGGTCAGTTCGCGCTCGATTTTTAGTGCGAGCAAGATCTCATTCACCTTTCGAAAATAGGTTTTTTCCCTGGTCAGAAAGAAATTTCGCGCAACCTGCATAGTAATCGTACTGCCGCCTTGCGCTTTTTGGCCCGTTACGATCAAGTAATAAACGGCGCGCAATATACCCTGGTAATCGACACCGGGGTGGAGATAGAAACGGTCATCTTCTGCTGAAAGAATAGCCTCGATCAGTTTTTCTGGTGCATCGTTAATTTTGATAGGAGAGCGCTTTTTTTCGCCAAATTCGGCGATTAATTTCCCATCTTTGCTAAAAACCCGCAGTGGAACCTGTAATTGAACATCTTTGAGGGTTTCAATTGACGGAAGATTCGGCACGAAGTACGCAAGCGTACCCACCGTCACAAGAAGCCCGATAATAAAGAGGGCGGCGATTGATACCAGGCTGAATTTCTTAAAAGTCCAGCGTTTAGTCATGATTTAGGGGGCTGCGCATAGGTTTATGGGTTTGCAATATAGGTTTCTGGGGTTGACAACATAGGTTATAGCACTTGCGGCATAGGTAATGTGACTCACAACCTGTGAAGTATAAATCTTCCAATTAGATCAGGCTAATACTATTTTTTCTTTATCCGGTTTTTGAACTATCATTTTAGATAAGACAATTTGCGTTTTCGCTTTAAGTTTATAAATCTGCTGCCGATTATATCCTCGTTGCCAGCGGCAGTTCGTGTAATACTTAACATCATAAGGAATAAGGAATTTATATTGTGGGTTTGGCTCAATTATTTAAATCGAAAAAACCATCGGTATTGGGGCTGGATGTCAGCTCTACAGCAGTCAAATTACTTGAATTATCAAGAGTGGGCTCCTCTCAGTACCGGGTCGAATGTTATGCCGTCGAACCCCTTCCCGCCAATTCAGTTGTAGAAAAAAACATCACTGATGTTGAAGCCGTCGGGGAAGCCATTCGTCGGGTAACAAAGCGCTCTGGTGCGCGTGCAAAATTAGCCGCTGCGGCGGTACCTGGGTCAGCGGTGATCACAAAGGTGATTACTGTGCCGTCATCTTTAACTGAAGAAGAAATGCACAGTCAAATAGAAGTTGAGGCAGATCAATATATTCCTTATTCGTTAGATGAGGTTAATCTGGATTATCAGGTGCTGGGTCCGACCGAAGATAACCCCGAAACAGTGGATGTGTTGCTTGCTGCGTCAAGGAGTGAAAATGTTGATGTGCGGGTGGCCGCGATTGAATTAGGCGGGTTGACACCTAAAGTGGTCGATGTTGAACCGTATGCATTAGAAACGGCCTATTCTCTGGTTACCCACCAGTTACCAGACGAAGGACACGAAAAAACCATTGCCATTATTGATGTCGGCGCGACCATGACGACACTGAATATATTGAGCGCCGGTAAAATTATTTATACACGGGACCAGATTTTTGGTGGTAAGCAACTCACCGAAGAAATACAACGACGCTATGGGTTGTCTTATGAAGAGGCTGGCATGGCGAAACGCCAGGGTGGTTTACCTGATAACTATGTACCGGAAGTACTTGAGCCTTTCAAAGAAGCAACCGCACAACAAGTAAGCCGGTCTTTACAACTTTTCTTTTCATCCAGCGAATATAATTCTGTGGACCATGTTTTGATGGCAGGCGGCAGCGCTTCTATTCCCGGCATGGATGATTTGATCGAAGAAAAAATTGGTACCAGCACGTCAATTGCTAACCCGTTTGCCAGTATGCCCCTGGCAAGCCGGGTAAAGGCACAGGCGTTGTCTAACGACGCGCCTGCGCTGATGATTGCATGCGGTCTTGCATTAAGGAGTTTTGATTAATGGCAAAAATTAATCTGTTGCCATGGCGTGAATCGCTAAAAAAGGAACAACAACGTCAATTTGCGTCCGTTGCAATTGGCAGTGTTGTTTTTATGGTGCTTATAATCGTTTATATGCATATCCATTTTGCCGGGTTAATCTCAGCGCAGGAAGATCGAAATGCTTATTTGCAGAAAGTAATCGACACGGTCGAGAAAGATATTATTGCAATCAAGTCACTGGAAGAAGACAAGCAAAATTTGTTAGCACGTATGAATATTATTCAACAGTTACAAGGTAGTCGACCTGAAATTGTTCACCTGTTCGATGAATCAGCCAAAACACTCCCCGACGGTGTCTACCTGACTAAAGTAAACCGAACAGGATCAGCTGTTAAAATGGAAGGTGTTGCGGAATCAAATGCAAACGTATCTACTTTTATGAAAAACCTGGATGGATCAGAGTGGTTAAAAGCACCGAGACTGGATGTGATCGATTCGAGCAAGAGTCAATACCAGGGATTAAGCTGGTTTAATCTACGTGTTGCACAATCAAAACCAGTGGTAGCGGAAGAAAAGTAAAGAGGCGACGGAAAAATGAGTTTAGTTCAAGAGCTAAAGACCTTAGATATTAATAATATTGGGAGTTGGCCGTTAATTTTTAAGGCAATCGTGATCGGGCTTATTTGTGCAGTTGTGTTGGCATTGGGCATAAATTTCGATACCACTAATCAATACAATGCGTTGGACGCCGCACAAAAAAAAGAACTTGAATTAAAGAATACATTTGAACAGAAGCAGGAGAAAGCAGTCAATCTCAACGCTTATCGAAAGCAAAAAGAAGATATGCAAAAAATATTTGGCGAGATGTTACGGCAGTTGCCAAGTAAGACAGAAGTTGCTGCGTTGTTGGTTGATATATCGCAAGTTGGACTGTCTAGCGGCCTGGAGTTTGAGTTATTTAAACCGCTAAATGAAAACCCGGTCGAGTTTTATGCAGAATTACCGATTAAAATTCGCGTTGTAGGCAATTATCATGAGTTTGGCAATTTTGTCAGCGGAATCGCTGCATTGCCACGTATCGTGACAATACACGATTTCTCTATATTCGCGAATAAAACTAAAGGTAAGGAAGGATTGGTTATGGAGGCGACGGCGAAGACCTACCGGTATTTGGATGAAGATGAGATAGCCGAAAAGGCAAACAAGAAAAGAAAGGGAAAGAAAAAGAGAGGTTAGCTGACTAATTAATATCCAGTGACGGTGGTTTAAGGACTAAGCACTTAATTTTAATGGGCGAGTTGGTATAGGGCGTGAAATCAGTGAAAAATATAGGTCGTTATTTTGTTGTCGTGCTTGCACTTGGCCTGACTGCGTGTGGCGATGCGGATTATGAAGATTTGCAGCAATATGTTAATGAAGTTAAATCCCGACCCGGTGTGCCAATTGCGGGTCTGCCTGAAGCGAAACCCTACGAACGGTTTTTATATGAAGATGCAGATTTACGGGATCCGTTCAAGCCAACGGTTAAAGTAGTCGCAAGGAGAGGGGGTCCTGGCAATCAGCTTCGGCCTAATACCAGTCGCGAAGCCGAGGCACTGGAACAGTTTCCCTTGGATACGCTGAGAATGTCCGGGAGTCTTGAACAGGATAATACCAAATGGGGCATCGTTAAAACCACTGACGGGTTTATATATCGCGTAAAAGTTGGCAATCATCTGGGTAAAAATTTCGGAAAAATTACGCGTATCACTGACTCGGAAATTCGGATCCTTGAAATCATTTCAGATGGAATGGGCGGTTGGTTGGAAAGACAGGCGGCGTTAAAAATAAGCGAATGATCCCAATGGGGGCTCTTTATGGGGCAGGTTATTACTTTTATGAAACAATTTGGGTGTTTAATGAAACAATTAAAAAAATTGTCAACGGTGAAAAACTCAGATAAACGAAATGCTAATACAACTTGTGATAAAAGTGGGGCATTTAATATGATGGGTGTTTCGCTAGGTGCCGGACTAGAAAAGTGCATTTCCAAAGCATTGGCTATGTTCGTCACATTGCTGTTAATGGCACAAGTGGCTGCTGCAGAGACGTCCCTGAACTTTATTAGCTTTACGTCATTGTCCGATGAAGGGGTCGAATTACATTTAACTTTTTCCGGCCCACCGCCTGAACCCACTAGTTTTACGACTAATAACCCAGCAAGGATTACACTTGATTTGCCTGGTGTAGTGCATAATTTGCCCTGGAGCCTACCGTTGCCAATTGAAGTGGGCGCGGCTGATACCGTTAGTGCGATTGAAGCCAGTGGACGTACCCGTGTGGTGATTAATTTGAAAAAATTGGTTGACTATGAGTCCAGAATTCAAGGTAACAGTCTTTATGTGACATTAGGTACATCTGGCTCAGGTGAGCAATCGGCAGCATCTGCTGATGAATCTCTTGATGAAGAGACAACCAAATCCACGTCCGCTTCAGGTAGTAGCGGTCGGCCGGAATTACAGGATGTCAGTTTTGTTGCGCTTCCTGGTGACCGCGCTTTGGTCACGTTACGTTTCTCAGATCTTCCACCAAAACCGGAAAGTTTTACCATTGATGAGCCTGCCCGAATCGCGCTGGATTTTCCCGATACAGCGAATCGGTTACCGTGGCGAACCCGCAATATTGGTATTGGCATGGCAAGGAGCATTACCGCGGTTGAAGCAGACGGCCGCACACGTGTTGTTTTGAACCTGGTGAAATTGCTACCTTACGAGACCCGGGTGGAAGGTAAAACGGTTTCGATCACGCTAAAAAGTGAGGCAGCGGCCAGAGCTAAAGCCAGAACGTCTATTCCACTGGCATCCGATGCGACCTCGTTTGACGTGACCAGCATTGATTTTCGACGTGGAGAAAATGGTGAGGGGCGTGTCATCGTGACGTTGTCAGATGCAAATGCGCCTGTTGATACCCGGGAAGCGGGTGGAAAAATATTTGTTGATTTTCCAAACACCCGATTACCGGAGAATTTGCATCAACGCCTTGATGTAATGGATTTTGCAACACCCGTTCAGTTTATCGATGCGACCTCCACAAATAATCAGGCGCAGTTATCGATCACACCAAAAGGCTTATACGAGTATCTGGCTTTTCAGTCGGGTAACACGTTGACTATCGAAGTAAAGCCAATTACTGAGGATAAAAAAGGCGAAATCGACCTTTCGAAATACACCGGTGAAAAACTATCATTAAATTTTCAGGATATCGAAGTTCGTGCTGTGCTGCAGCTATTGGCAGACTTTACCGACTTGAATATGGTGACCAGTGATACCGTGCGCGGTAGCCTCACTTTACGTTTGAAGAATGTGCCTTGGGATCAGGCATTGGATATTATTCTTAAGACCAAAGGTTTGGGTATGCGACAATCAGGTAACGTGATGATGATTGCACCTAGCGAAGAGATTGCGGCCAGGGAGAAGCTGGAACTGGAGGCGTTGCGGCAGGTTGAAGAACTGGTCCCGCTGAAATCTGAGCTAATTCAAATTAATTTTGCTAAAGCGCGGGAATTGGCTGATTTGCTTTCTTCTCAGGACAGTACTTTGTTGTCAGAGCGTGGAAAAGTATCAATTGATCAACGAACGAATACCTTGCTGATTCTGGATACGGCTGATCGATTGGCGCAAATAAGGAAGCTTGTCAACAAGCTTGATATTCCGGTTCGCCAGGTTTTGATTGAATCACGCATCGTTTTAGCCAACGATGATTTTGCCAAAGATCTCGGCGTGCGCTTTGGTGTTACCGGTGTACGCGATTCAGGCAATAACCTGTTTCTGAGTTCGGGCACGATCGGTGGGTCTGAAGGCGGTACCGATTTGTTGGTTGGTAGTGCGCTTGATAATCTTGCAAATAACGGTCAAGCGTTGCCGGTTACTATCGGAACCGGAGAGGAAGGTGTGCCATCCAGGTTGAATTTTAATTTACCTGCTGGTGGTAATGCCGGCAGTATCGCATTTGCAATCCTGGGCTCGAATACACTGATTGATCTTGAATTATCCGCATTGCAGATAGAGGGTAGAGGTGAAGTGATTTCCAGTCCACGTGTGGTCACTTCTGACCAACGAGAAGCTGTGATCAGACAGGGTACGCAAATTCCTTTTCAGCAGGCGGCTTCCAGTGGTGCGACCAGTGTGAGTTTCAAAGATGCGGTGTTGAGTTTGACCGTGACCCCGCAAATTACACCGGATGATCGTATTATGATGAATCTGAGAGTGACAAAAGACAGCGTTGGTGCCGTATTACCCACTGCGGAAGGGGGCAGTGCGCCGAGTATTGATACGCGAGAAATATCGACTGAAGTACTGGTGAGGTCGGGCGAAACCGTTGTGCTCGGTGGGATACACGAACAAACAAAACGTCAAGATATAACCAAGATACCGTTTTTTGGTGATATCCCCTTTATCGGTGCCCTGTTTCGGAATAAGTCGATTGTCGATAACAACACGGAATTATTGATTTTTGTAACACCGAAAGTGCTTAAAGATAATATTAATCTGAACTAACGCCATCGTCGGTGGTGCCATCGTTAGATAATTAAGTCATTACATTAGTTATTTGTATTGGTTGTGACTTAATTAGTATTACCAAGAGGTGCGACCGATCAGGTCGTGCCTGTTCATTTCTTCTGAATTTATCCTTGATTTTTTGGTGTTTAAGGGGACAATCACTGTATTTGGGTTTAACCTAAATATATCAGTTGAATCTGCTGCGGACGCCTAATGCACTGAACCTAAAGTCTTTTTCCCTGATTTTAGACTCCCCCGTAGAGTGACTACGCGATCGCCTAAAATCAGGGAAAAAGACTTTATCTTCAGCACCTTAGTCGCCCTCGTTACGATCCAACTGATTTATTTAGG
>CAZWBV010000139.1:0-3231 GCA_964632225.1 uncultured Gammaproteobacteria bacterium
TCTGCAGTCGGTGCAGTTACATTCAGGTAGTGGCCTTTACGCTCACCGGTTTCCGCTTCGGCTTTGTGAATTGCTTCCATCACAAAGTCGAAACGATGGCGCCAACGCATGAAAGGCTGAGAGTTAACGTTTTCATCATCTTTAGTGAAATCAAGACCGCCACGTAAACCTTCGTAGCATGCACGACCGTAATTCTTGGCAGACAAGCCTAATTTAGGCTTAATGGTACAACCCAATAAAGGCCGGCCGTATTTGTTCAAGATGTCACGTTCAACCTGAATACCTTGTGGTGGACCATTACAGGTCAACACATAGGCGATTGGAAAACGAATATCTTCCAAACGAAGTGCACGTAATGCTTTAAAACCAAATACATTACCCACCAAAGACGTCAGCACGTTGACCACTGAACCTTCTTCGAACAAATCAATGGGGTAAGCAACAAATGCGTAGAAACAGGTGTCGTCACCGGGTACGTCTTCAATGGCGTAAGCACGGCCTTTGTAATGGTCCAGATCCGTTAATAGGTCAGTCCATACGGTGGTCCAGGTACCAGTTGAAGATTCAGCTGCAACGGCAGCAGCCACTTCTTCACGAGGTACCCCTTCCTGTGGCGTAATTTTGAAACATGCAAGTAAGTCGGTCTCTTTTGGTGTGTATTCAGGCATCCAATACGTTTCGCGGTACTCTTTTACACCAGCACTATAAGCTTTTGCCATTTCGGTCTCTCTCCTCGTGGATTTAAAATAATTGTTTAATAATCTTTAATAACAATAAGTTACATCTAAAATCAGTTATATCTACAACAATTCAACAATTCAACAATTCAACAATTCAACAATTCATCATCGTTCAACACTAGAATAAAAGAGGATTATACGGACCCTAAATATAATGTAAACTAAATAGTAATGATGGTATAGATAAGATATTACTTATGGTATTCGCCCATGCACGTTACATTCAGACAACTCAAAGTATTTGAATCAGTCGCTCGCCTTTTAAGCTACACGCAAGCAGCCAATGAATTACACCTAAGTCAGCCCGCCGTCTCCATGCAGGTAAAACAATTAGAAGAAAAAGTCGGTTTACCGTTATTCGAGCAAATTGGGAAAAAAATCTTTTTAACTGAAGCGGGTCGCGAAGTATTCCATTACAGCCGCTCCATTGAACAGCAAATCAATGAACTCGAGGAAACCATTGGCAATTTAAAAGGCATCAGTGGAAAGCTATCGATTTCTGTTGCGTCAACAGCGAACTACTTTGTACCTATATTACTGGGTACATTTTGCAAACGTTTCCCAGAGGTCTCTGTCAGTCTCGACGTAACTAATAGGAAAACCTTACTGCAACAATTAAATGATAATGAAACAGACCTGGTGATTATGGGGCAGCCGCCTGCCGAAATGGATCTGGTTGCAGACGCGTTCATGGAAAACAATCTGGTCATCATCGCCCCACCAGACCATCCATTGTCTAAACAGGGTGCCGCACACACACAAATTCCGTTAAAAAAACTGGAAAATGAAGTATTTTTAGTGCGTGAACAAGGCTCAGGTACCCGGGATGCGATTGAACGTTTCTTTCAGGCGCATGACATCCATATTACGACCGGGATGGAAATTAGTAGCAGTGAAGCGATTAAACAAAGTGTGCAGGCGGGACTCGGACTCGGCTTATTATCTCACGATACGTTGGACATGGAACTGGCACTCAATAAACTGGTTATCCTGGATGTGGATGAATTCCCAATATTACGCCATTGGTACATTATGCATTTGAAAAGCAAACGACTATCAACCGTTGCTATTGCGTTTAAAAAATTCTTGCTTACGGAAGCGAAATCAATACTGGGGAAGCTCTAATTTACCTAAATAAATCAGTTTAATTTCACTCCAATTGTGCGCGCCATGCCTTCCCATTGTCCCGACGTAATTAGTGCAATAACCTTAAATCCATCTTTTTCCAATGGCAAAACGACAAGTGCATCCCCCTCGCGCAGCGAGTAACCCGTCGCTTTTTCAATATTCTCTGCATGAGAAACCAAGATGGTATTTTTATCAGCTTCTCGCGGTATAGACGACAACATATTTATCAGTACATTAACGCGTCGTTCACTCTCTTGACGCTCTGCGTATTTTATCCCTTTCAAATCATATGTTTTAGTCACATCGCCAAACGCAATCTTTGCTGTATTCAGGGTGCGGCAATACGGACTTGCATATACTCTGAATACGGGAATATTCATTGCAGTAAAAACGTCACCGATTGACTTTGCCTGAGCTCGGCCGCTAGTAGATAAGTTACGTTGTGTTTCGCAATTCTCCATATTTTTTGGCTGCGTGTCCCGTTGCATCGGATTCGTTTTGGCATGTTGGAAATAGATAACATACCCGCCCTTTTTCAAATTATTGATAAGCTGATCTGCCTGACCCAGCACAGCAACACCCTGAACCATTTTCTGTTGTGACGAAGCGCAACCGCCAACAAAAAGCGAGACAATTATTGTTAATAAAACACAATACGGATTTGTTTTCATTACTGTACCTTAATCGTTTTATAACAGATTATTTATAACAAGACGTTACGTCAATAATGGGATATTTTTCAGTTAACCAACAATTAGCATTAGTTTATTTCAACAAACGCTTCTGCAAGGAATTTACGCGCTTGCTCAGCAGCAGCGTCTTCAGAGTAGCCTTCCACAAGTTCCTTCCATATTTTAATTGCTTGCAACGGTTCCTTTTTAATATTGCGATAGAGTAATCCAAGATTAAGGTAGGCATTACCGAATCCTGGATAATTTTTTATCACTTCTTTGAATGCCTGTTCAGCGTATGAAAAGTTCCCGTTACTCCAATACATCGTACCCATATCGGTTCTGACGCCTGGCTGGGCAGGATTTATCTGCAATGCTATCGCGTAATAAACCAATGCCTGTGATGGCACTTGCTGATCGAAATAGTAGTTGCCGAGCTGAATAGCCGCTTCAGAATCTTGCGTATTGTTATTCAGCCGCTCCCGCAACCCATTGATAAAATCACTATCGACTGTACTTTTACTTTCATCTTCATCCATTTAATAACCGCCTCTTCCCACTATAAAAAACGACTGCATAAAGAAACCATCTTTAGATGGTTTGCAGGCACAACTGATAGTATTACTGAAACCGACTGAAAAATCAGATTAAAATAGTGGATTTATGAGATCAATTCATGAAATAAATACGGG
>CAZWBV010000139.1:3241-7592 GCA_964632225.1 uncultured Gammaproteobacteria bacterium
ATGCTCAAACTTCAGCCACAATATAACTCACCCAGGATTCTTGTTGGTCTATTTCAGTGACTTCGATAAAATTCCCCGTGCTTTCCAGATACTCATCATCCTCACCGTCCTCACCGTCCTCATCTTCCTCATCGTTTTCTTCAAATTCATCCCAAAAAATTCGCGCATTGCTAAATCCGGCTTCCAATAATAGTTCAGTTAATTCCGGGATCGTCCATAATCGCCAATCATAAGTAAATGCTTTGTCCATTCTGGAGCCATCTGCAAATACAAAATGAATATGGCAAAGAATATCATGATTAATTGGGTTAAATTTTTCCTGCTCCCAGATAAAAGTAAACTCTTCGTCGTCAACATCACGTTCTTCTTCGAGCACATCGATGGTTTCGGTGCCACCAAACATATCTAAGATAAATAAACCGTCTTCATTTAACCCCTTGCGAACCTGTTCAAAGTAACCACGTAACGCATCTCGCGTTTTAAACACACCGTAACTAAAATTACACGCACAGGTAATATCCGCTTTGGGTTCCACCACATCCAGCACGTTGGCATTAACAATGGAGAGTCGTTGCGCAACACTTTCGCCAGCAGGCTCAATATTGTGTATACGCCCCCATTCCAGCGTGTCCTTGCATAGGTCTACACCCAACGCACGCCTGTTTTCGCTGGATTTGCACCATTCCACGCAAAGCAATGCCGCGCCACAAAAATCTTCACGCAGAAGAACCGGTTCCCGGCCACGAATACTTCGAAAACGGTCTTCAAAAAATTCGATTTCCGCTTCCGGCGCCTGTACGGCCTTTTGATAAAGCGTGTGTTTATCCGCTAAATTCTCCAAAGACATTCTCCGCGTTTCACTTGTTAGTCGGCGTACTTTCTATAGGCGCAGTCTATAGGCGCAATATTTATGTTTAGTTACATACGGTTAAATTTGCCTACTTCTAATGGGCACATCTTACACGAAAATAAAGAGCGTCGCGTTGCATATATCCATGTGCAACGCTGCTCTTGCCCGTCTATGGGCTCGCAGCATAAGCACATTGTGCAAACATCTCTTCGCACGTCCATGTGCTCTCGAGATATAAGCACATCCATGTGCAAAAAAAAACGGGGCCAGTGGCCCCGTTTAGGTGGTATAACAAAATTATTATTATTGGTACTTACATCTTCATTAGAAGTCTTTGCGCACACCCACACTGATGACATTTATGTCCTCAGATGGTTGAGTACCGGTATCAGGTGATGTTGAGCGGTAACCACCAAATATACGCGTGCTTTTGCTGAACTTATGAATAAAACCAAGCGTGAGGTAGTCTGTATCTGTACCGCCATCACCATCAAGCGCACCAAATTGCACGACAGCGGTGTTCTTGCCCATCTTTAGGTGGTAACCCAGGAACAGGTAAGTTGGTTCAGCGCCGACACCGCCGGTATCACGGTCAACCGATTCGAACTGCCCAACGATCGTGTGCATGCCACCAAACTTAACTTTACCGCCTACTTTAGTCGCGGAGTAAGAAGCACCACCAGAGCCATTGGTTCTGTCACCATCATTAATAATAGCCAGAAATGCCTCCCAACTTTTCGCACCATACTTAGCGGCGGCGGACATCAAGCCGTCATCTTCAGAAGGCGCATAGGTGATACCTAATTTGACAGGACCGGCCTTTACTCGATAACCAACTGATTTTGTCAAAAAACCATTGTGACCCAAAGAGCCTCCCGTCATACCGCCATTGCGGCGTGCTTCAAGTGTTGTCGCGACGAATGGATCGTACTTTACGCCACCTGTGTATTTGTATTCTGATTTGAGTCGGCCTAACTCGATTTGGCCCCAGCTTGCTTTCAAACCAACAAAAGACTCGCGAGGCGATAGCGCAACGTCACTTTTAATTTTCGTGCCAGTGCTATCATTGTGATCTCTACCCGCGACACCATCAGCGGTATCGACCTTAAATTCAAACTTGGCGATACCTTTCAAACCATCGCCAAGATCTTCTGACGCTTTAAAACCAATTCGACCCCGCGCCTGATCCACTACATCAATGCCTTTGCTGGGATCATTATCGACATCAAAACTGGCTACTTCGACTTGCGCCTTACCATACACGGTCACATCTGCACCGGCAGCCATTGGAAGCGCTAATACGGCACCCGCCGCTATCGCAATTAATTTTTTGTTCATATCCATCTCCCCGATGAGTTAGTAAAAAACAAAATTTACCATTTATCTTGTAACCAAAAAAAAACGACAAACGCTAAATCCATATTGAGTTAAAATAATACAAATTACCTAGGTTATTTATAGCATCTTTTCGCAAATGTGCAACAAATTTAAAAAAAACTTTGAATACAGGTAGTTTGATGTCGTTAAAATGATACAACCGTTATTTTTGACGTGACGAAGATCACATTCTAGTCATAGTTATGTTAAAATTTGTGTGGAATTAACGGAATTGATAGCGGGATAAACAAGGCAATGTGCGCCATTATTTAAATTTTAAGCAATGATTTAAGCCCAATGATCTGTTTCTATTTAACATAAACAATGCTTGATACAGACAAGTAGAGTCCCGTGATACTGGCGGAGAATGGCACCAAAGAATAAAGTCCAGCAGCGGCACCCGGCACCCATTGTAAAACCACCTGTTGGATCCTATTCTTCAGCCCAACCTACAAACGCTATTTTTCAGATGCATTGTTAATTAGTTTCATAATGAATTTTACCGACTTATCCTGTATGTTTTTATACCTTCTCCAACGTTCTGTACTGAGGATGTTTGACTGCTAATTTTTACGGGATCACCTGGGATCAACAACTCGCGTAATAGTGACGCCTGAATCAATATTCCACATAGTGGATTTATCAAGGCGGCGTTCTGTATAACTCGCGAACGAGGGTATATCTGCAACATCCTCATCATTATCATGAATCAGCACAGGTAAACGTATTGTTTTGATTATTCGCGCTGTGGTGTCAGGAGGGATGAGATACCAACCACCACATGACCTATTTTAGTCGGAGAGTGAAGTCCGCTGGAGCTATTCGTTAGGATGATCTCTGTCAATCACGAGATTTTTATTAGCGTCAATGATAAATTTACCAAACAATAACATTGATTTAATATCACCTTCAGATTGACAGGCAACTTGCGCACCTATTCTATATTTTCCTGGCAAAATTTCGATAGGCGCGACATGAACTTGCAATCCAGATAAATTTTCTCCATATTTAATGGGAAAACCTTGTGCCACTTCAGAATAATCCGTTCTACCCTTACGCGCTAAACGCCATGCTACGCGGCTTCCATTTTCCCCTATATATTCTAGATCAAAGCTAATAACGTAAATATTAGCATTACATTTTTCGGACACCTCACTACTCTTAAAAAAAAGCTGGCTATCTCGTTGAAATGTTTCCATAACATAATATTTTTGACATCCACTAATG
The DNA here is from genome assembly GCA_964632225.1 of uncultured Gammaproteobacteria bacterium. Classification (GTDB taxonomy): domain Bacteria; phylum Pseudomonadota; class Gammaproteobacteria; order SG8-11; family SG8-11; genus JAADIM01. Next base: position 6,696 of record CAZWBV010000139.1, read on the forward strand.
GATATTAGAAAAACGCTTAGCAATAACGCTCTTTTCATGTTTTTCATTCCTTACTTGCAGACGAAGGATTTGCTATAAATCTTTCTAATACAAACTCATACAAAATGGCTGAAACTATTGGATTCAGCACACCATTATGCTTTTGCCATACATGAACCATCTCATGAATAAAAAATGCCTTTGAATCTGGAGAAATAGTTGCTTTTCCATAATCATCGATGACCTCACCGTGGATATAAATATTTCCATTTGGTGTCATACCACTATAATCGGGTTGAAAAAACGCATATTTTTCGTGATAAATTTTCACGTCTATGTATAAAATTTAACCATCAAATACTTTACTTGCAAAGTTTATTTCATTGAGCGTTAATTTTCGAAAGCCCATTAATTACTTCTGATTTTGGGAAATAAGTTTTAAGAATTACATCTTAGTGGACCTTGTTTATGATGGCTAATTATGGACCTTGTTTATGATGGCCAATTAATTGGTTAAATAATTCTAACAACCACCAGTAAGACCAACACAAATCCAAACAGGAATATACGATCTACAGCTTTATTTGGAAGTTTTTTAAGGCGTTCCGGAAATTTTTGAAAACACATAAAATTAAGTTTTCTAGGTTATATTACCCATAAAAAAACCTCGCAATTTGCGAGGTTTTTTTACTCACTGGTTTCCAATACGAAAGGGTTGTGAATACAAAATGCTCTACGATACTGGCTGGGGAACCAGGATTACTGCGCACGTCCATGTGCGCTGCCCTTCGGGTCGGCTTCGCTACGCTGCGCCGATCAATTTCGCTCCCGGCGAAATTGTCAAACCTGTAACGGTTCAAATCCTGGTTTCCAATACGAAAGGGTTGTGAATACAAAATGCTCTACGATACTGGCTGG
>CAZWBV010000140.1:0-7566 GCA_964632225.1 uncultured Gammaproteobacteria bacterium
TTCACCCGTTTGATGATGCACAATGCCATGGCGAATTCGATATAGCGTTGGATCACGTAAATTAATATTCGGTGATGCCATGTCTATTTTTGCCCGTAATACTCGTGCGCCATCCGGAAACTCAGCGGCGCGCATGCGCGCAAATAAATCAATATTTTCTTCCACAGAACGTTCACGATAGGGACTATTCTTACCCGGCTCGGTCAATGTCCCTCTATAATCACGTACTTGCTCTGCGTTAAGATCGCAAACATACGCCTTGTTTTTCTTAATAAGCTGAAGTGCAAACGCATATAATTGTTCAAAATAATTTGAAGCAAAGTACAGTCGATCTTGCCAGTCATAGCCCAGCCAGTGCACATCTTCCTTTATTGCGCTGACAAATCCCAGGTTCTCTTTCTGCGGATTTGTATCATCAAACCTGAGATTGCATAATCCCTTATAATCTTCCGCAACCCCAAAATTTAAAACAATGGACTTCGCGTGGCCAATGTGTAGATAACCATTTGGTTCTGGTGGAAAGCGTGTCATCACGCGGCCCTTATTTTTACCTGCAGCCAGATCACCATCAATGATATGCCGTATGAAGTTATTGGGCCGAATGTTTTCGCCATCGTTCATATCATTTCAATTCCTTTATTTACGGGTATTTATAGTAGGAGTATAAAAAGTATTTTATAGAGCAGCGTAATGTATACAATAGAAATAAGTTATATTTTTATTCACAATATTCGAATAATATCATATTCTTACACACTTGATATCAGGTAAATTAATATTTTTTAGGCGCAAAAAAACCTCGGAGCGAACCCTCGAGGTTTTTATCACATTCTGTTAGCAATAATTGTAATTAACTTTGTACAGAAACCTGAGTCGCCTGTGGTCCCTTGGGACCCTCTTCAACCTCAAAACTGACTGCCTGGCCTTCAGTCAAAGACCGAAACCCATCACTGGCAATAGCAGAAAAATGTACAAATACGTCTTTAGATCCATCATCTGGTGTGATAAATCCAAACCCCTTCGAATCGTTAAACCATTTAACCGTGCCTGTAGCCATATACACCACCCCTTCGAAAATTAAAACTAAATGCTTACTCTATAAGCGAAGAAAAAGTGAAGAAAACAATTGCATATCTTAACGAGGTATTTTATACAGCAGCACACTGGACGAAACCTCAGGGAACAAACTGGATATTAGCGCAACGCATAGTATTCTACCTGAAGTTCAATTAAAAAATCCACAATGGATCTTCATATATCAATTCCAAATTAAAGCGCTAACTATATAATATATAAAGAAATTATAGCGTGATTAGTATTTTACGAGAAACCTGGTTTTTAAATTAGGCGCGAATCTATCACAAACCTGCTATTCATAATTCGACACTCGCTACTAGAGATTCTTTTTCCAATTTAGTCATTTGCTTTAATTCGTACTCGCGCTTACAAGCCGTGGACCGAGTAGTCATCACTTCTGTATAAACGAGCCTGACGGGACGCCGAGTACGTGTATACTTCGCTCCCAAAGAATTGTTTTGGTTATGTTCTTCAATACGGCGTTCGACATTCATCGCAACGCCAGTGTATAGCGTGTTGTCGTTACAACGAACAATATAAACAGACCAATTTTGCAAAAATACCTCTCTGTAAGTTAATTCCTTAAGTTAACCCCTTAAGTTAATCCGCTACGCAGAAGAATCTCATTGCTTCGTGTCTCTTACCTAACGCTGATGGATGCGCTTTTATTGCTTGACGAACATTGACTAATATCGAGCTCGCAAGCATATACAAATTTCAGTCGGTTGCAACAATGCTGACTCGGCGAAACAATTAAACGCCTGCGGAAAGATTAGCGCAGTGAGTATTTATTAGCGATATAAATTCGATAATCCCCAACGGCATTCTCCACCCAAGCGCCCAACTTAGACAAATAAACAATTATTACCTAAACAGAGGGGTTTCTATTAATTCTGGATTCCTTTATTCTATTGTTCTGGGCCATCGTTACCGCAACCCCTGGGTGTTAGTACAAGAGATTATCGAACAATAATCACTCATTTCTATCTGTTTCTTTTTTCTAACGTTCTTCTGATTAAACCGCTAATTAAGCCATGACAATACTGACCCTTAGCAATGTCTCTCTGGCATACGGGCATAATCCACTTTTAAAACAGGTCAATTTTCAGATAGAAACAGGTGAACGTGTCTGCCTGGTTGGTCGCAATGGTACCGGTAAGTCGACACTTTTCCGAGTAATTGAAAATTCAACACAAGCCGACGACGGCGATATCTGGCGCAAAGATACGCTGCGCGTCTCGCATCTGTTGCAACAAGTACCGCAGAATATCGCCATTACCATTTATGAGTTCGTCGCAGCGGGTTTGGGTAAGCTGGGTCAAATATTGGCTGAGTATCACAGCATCGTGCAGCAGTCGTCTCTCTGCGAAGAAAATCTCGATGCGTCTCTGGATAAAATGTCGAAACTACAGCATCAAATCGACGTGCTTGATGGCTGGAACATAGACCAGAGAATAGAAACAGTATTAAGCCGATTATCTTTGCCCGCAGATAAGCAGGTTGTGGATTGCTCCGGTGGTGTACGGCGACGCATTATGCTCGCGCAAACGCTGGTCAGTGAACCCGATCTGTTGTTACTCGATGAACCAACCAACCACATGGACTTAACCGCCATTATGTGGCTGGAGGAGTTTTTACTGACATTTAAAGGTGCATTGATATTTATTACGCACGACCGTGCTTTTCTAAAAAATCTGGCAACCCGCATTATCGAACTTGATCGTGGCATGCTAACCTCCTACCCTGGCAATTACGATTATTATTTGCAAAAAAAGGAAGAAGAACTGGAAATAGAAACCCGTGCTAACGCCAAATTTGATAAAAAACTCGCTGAAGAAGAAACCTGGATTCGTAAAGGCATAAAAGCCAGACGCACGAGAAATGAAGGCCGAGTGAGAGCATTACAGGCATTGCGCAAGGAACACAGTGGACGAATCGAACGACAGGGCAAAGTGAGTTTAGATATCGACAGAGGGGATTTGTCCGGCAAACGCGTCGTTGATCTGCGTCATGTCAACTTTAAATACGGCGATCAATGGATTGTAAATGATTTTTCCACGCGCATCCTGCGTGGCGACCGTATCGGTATTATTGGTCCAAACGGAACCGGTAAAAGTACATTGCTAAAATTAATATTAAACGAAATTCAACCTGATTCGGGTCAGGTTATCACGGGCACAAAGCTACAATTAGCCTATTTTGATCAACAAAGAGAAATTCTCGATCCGCAAAAAACAGTCAGAGATAACATAAGCAATGGTAACGACTATGTCGAAGTCAAGGGTCGATCACGACACGTTATTGGTTACCTAAAAGACTTCCTGTTTCCACCCGAACGCATCGATTCACCGGCTGGCATATTATCAGGTGGCGAACGAAACCGCCTGTTGCTGGCAAAACTGTTCACTCACCCGGCCAACATGATGATCCTGGATGAACCGACCAATGACCTGGATGTTGACACACTGGAATTACTGGAAGATTTGCTAACCGAATACAATGGCACGATTTTACTTGTTAGTCACGACCGTGCGTTTCTCGACAACGTCGTCACAAGCACACTTGCATTCGAGGGTAATGGCCAAATAGTCGAAAACGTCGGTGGCTATGAAGACTATATACGGCAACGCAAAAACCGTTCTACGGAAAACAAACTGGCAGCTAAAAAAAACACCTCAGACAATGCAGAACCACAAAACGATAAAAACGCAGGCAAACAAAAACTAACCTACAAAGAAACAAAAGAACTGGAATCACTGCCAAAACTAATCGAAACACTGGAACTGGAAATTCAACAACTGGAGCATCAATCAAACCAAGCTGAATTCTATAAAAAGGAAAAAACCGAAATCACCGCCACATTAAGCAAGCTGGACAATTTACGCAAAGAACTGCGACAACTTTATGATCGCTGGGAGCGTCTCGATTCTAGTTAGTCTACATAAATCAGTTGGATCTAACGCATTTTTCTGGATTTACACGTCCAATACAAAATCAGTCAACGCCTTCATATCCTTCCCCATATGATCAGCCGCGACACCTGGTTTTTCTAGCGGCAACTGCAAGCGATTTACCCATACCGCAGGATAGCCAAACCATTTGGCTCCCGCCACATCCCATCCTGCAAACGCGGCGAATGCAATAACCACTATATCAGCATACCTTATTGACCTATAGACGATCTAACGAACCGTTTTATTCCAGCAACAACCCAACAGGTGTAAAATAGGGAATAATATAACAAATACCTACGTCTATTCTCAAACGGCACGGTTAATACAATGCGATCATTTTTCGGACGATCTCGACAATTCGAACAGCAACTGGAGATGCGAAGAGAACGCCTTTATCGGCTGGCCTATTCATGGTGCTACGACCCACAATTAGCGAATGATTTAACACAAGATGCACTGATAAAAGCTTTAAAACATTATCAACAACTTAAAAAAGAAAGTGCGCTGAATGCTTGGTTGTTTACCATTTTAAATAATTGCTGGCGTGACCATTGTCGACGTCAGAAAGTAACGGTCGAATTTGATGAAACAGACTTCCCAGTTACCTCACCATCAGACGACGAAAATGACCGTATGTTGATCGTCGTCCAGGTGCGTAAAGCTGTTTCGGAATTACCGTCTGATCAATGTCAAATTATCACATTGGTCGATTTGGAAGGAATGACGTATAACGAAGTCGCCGATATATTGGATATTCCAATCGGTACGGTTATGAGTAGATTAAGCCGGGCAAGACGCAAACTTAAAGAGCGCCTGCAAAAACTACATATGGATACAAATTCTTCTTCACCTAATCTCTGGAGGGTAAAATGAAGAACAAGGAGCCCTTCTCTGACAAACAACTCGGTGCCTTACTGGATAACGAGCTTAATGACAGAGAACGTGCAAATATCATGGACGCGATACGGCAAAATAAAGACCTTGCGGCACGCTATTATGAACTCTGCCGCATAAAAGACATGGTCTTAATGGCCTATAGAAATCCGCCAGAACCTAAACAAACTAAATTTTCATTAGCAACCCCGTGGTACGACAACAAACTACGGGTTACCTTTGCTTCTTTGGCATTGATTTTGTTTGGCGGTATCGGCGGCTGGACCATTAGCTCACACTTTATCAAACAGAAAAACATGGATCATGAGGGCGCCTTGTTTCAAACTATTGCGCAACTTGATCCCTATTCGACTAAATCTGATAAAGTACTGTTACATATCGACTCCAGAGATGAAACGCGTGTTCAAGCCGTATTGGATACTGCAGAAAAGTTGCTACGTTCCGGAAATTCAAAAGCAAACAACACACTGAGACTCGAAATAGTCGCCAATGCCAACGGCCTGGACATACTGCGTTTGAATTCACCCTATTCAAACCGCATTGAATCAATTGCCTCAAAGTATACTAATGTATTGTTTTTAGCATGCGGCATCGCCAAACAAAATGCCCGGCTAAAAGAAGGAAGAGACATTCAACTTATTCCGCAAGCACGGGATATACCCGCTGCGCTGAATCAAATATTAAGACGAATCCAGGAAGGTTGGATGTATGTACGTGGATAAAGTAAACAAGCCTCGTTCTTCATCTTGATGATAACCGACAATCGATTGTTTCAATTTTTCGGGTTCTTTGTTATTGCCTCTAGATCTTCTGGCGAGAACGTACCAGATACATATTTATTACCCCACTTCGCCATTGTGCTTAGCACCGGCCGTAGATCCATACCCTTGTCGGTAAGCACATAAGTATAACGCACTGGTTTTTCCTGGTATTGCATACGCACGATAATTCCCTCCCGTTCCAGCCGTTTGAGTCGTTCCGCCAGTATGTTGGTGGGTATCCGTTCTGGTGAATCCTGAATTTTCTTGTAGGTTTTTGCGCCCGTGAGTAAGTCTCTCACCACTAGCAACGTCCACTTATCACCCAACACATCGAGTAAATTCGCCACCGGGCAACGCGATCGTTTAAATTTCAGCATCTACAAGCTCTTGTTTTATATAAGTATATAATTGTACGTCTGTGACTTGCAAATAACAAGTTACTCAGCTAAACTTGCAGTCACTTCCATTTTTAAAGTTACAAGCAACCTATCATCATGAAAATAATACTCTACTACATGCCGCAAACACGCGCTGGCCGCGTACGCTGGATATTGGAAGAGCTGGGCTTACCTTACGAACTGAAAAACATCGATCTTTTCGCGGGCGAAGGCGAGACGCCTGAATATAAAAAAATACAACCGCATGGCCGCCTGCCCGCCATCGAAATTGATGGACATGTGATGTTTGAATCCTGCGCAATTTGCCATTGGTTAACCGATCAATTTCCCGAAAAAGGCCTGGCGCCAAAATTGAACAGTATTGCAAGACAACAGTATGAGCAGTGGGTATTTTACTTGCCTGCAATGATGGAACCCCCCATGTGGGAAAACTTTTTACATTCACGCTTGCTCCCGGAAGACAAGCGTATTCCCGACGTGATTCCATGGAATATCGCCCGCTATCAGGAAATTGTCCATGTGCTGAACGACGCACTCGCTGAAACGGAATACCTGGTTGATAACAAGTTCAGCACCGCTGACCTTTTAGTCGGTGGTGCATTGAATAATTCGAAAGAATATATTGAAGAGTTTCCAACACTGCTTAACTACACCCAACGATTGACCGAACGTGATGCCTATAAAAAATCGATGGCGGACTAATCTGCTAATTCACGGTAAACCTAAGAAACCTCTGTTTAACCTAAATAAATCAGTTGAGCCTACTGCGGACGCCTAATGCACAGAAAATAAAGGACTTTTCAGAACATGTTGAACTCACCGTATGGGTGATACGCCATCGTCCAACATAACCTGAAAAGTCCTTTATTTTCCGCACCTTAGTCGCCCTCGCGACGGTTCAACTGATTTATTTAGGTTTAATTCTCGAAATGACTGGCTTCGTTGGAATGTTCCATTCTTATCGTGTCCATATCGACAAACTCACCGTAAGCTTTGGTGGCAGGGTGTTTCATAAATTTTGCTTCCGCCGCTTTAGCAGCCGCAGTATCCCGCCAAAAAGCCAGATCAGCCCAGGTCTCGCCATCTTGTAATAACAATAATTTTCTCATCAAAAACCCGTCTTCGCTGGCTAAGAAATTCGTATCCAACTCATCGGAAGATTTTCGAAATTCATCGACGTTAACACCATTTTTTAACTTAAATGTAACATACTCGACACACAGGCTATTATCAAACTTCATTTTTCTCTCCTTCTCAAGTTGCGTCATTAGTAGTGGGTACGGTGGTAATTATACCGTGACCCAACTGACAACATGGTGTCAGGAGTGATTGCTAGTTACTTAAGCTTAAACCTAAATAAATCAGCAATGTGATCATTAGATTAACAAGTCTGCTTCTATACGATGATAAACACTCGCTGAATTAATGAGCGAATTAGCGGTAAGCGCTGGCACACCGTAAACTTCCGCCGTTACCGCAAAA
>CAZWBV010000141.1:0-7513 GCA_964632225.1 uncultured Gammaproteobacteria bacterium
CACGACAATCATCTCCGTAATCCGAGAATAAGGGTCGTAACTGATACTGGTACTGGTCGCAATTTGTTTGCTCCTGATCAGAATTTTCTCGAAGCGGCCACTGTTACTGCCGTCTAATACGCCTGCCAGCAGTTCCAGTGCATATGGCTCCCAAGCGAGTTTTGTGGTCGCAACCACTGGGACTTTATAGCCCATGATGATATAAGGCAGTTTAGCAGGAACCCTTACGCTAACTCGCCGTATGCCTTTTTGGCTTATTTCGCGCTGTGGTTTTAACGTAGGCACTGGGCGTGATTTTATCGCGCCAAAATACTTTTTGGCCAAATCAAATACTGCAGATGCCTTTACGTCACCAACCACAACCAGTGTTGCGTTATTTGGTGAATACCAGGCGTCATACCATGTTCTGAGGTCGTCGATGTGTAAGCTCTTCAAGTCCTCCATCCAGCCAATTATTGGGTTATGGTAGGGGCTATTGACAAAAACGGTCGCTGTAAATTGTTCGTAGGTGAGCGACCTGGGTTTATCTTCGGTACGCATACGGCGTTCTTCCATAACGACTTTTACTTCTTTGGCAAACTCTTCAGGCTGTAACAACAGTCCGCGCATGCGGTCGGCTTCCAGTTCCAGGGCAGTGGCCAGACGATTTTTTTCAAGTTGTTGAAAATAAGCGGTGTAGTCTTGTCCGGTAAATGCGTTTTCCCGGCCACCATTTTCGGCAATAATTCGCGAGAACTCACCAGCGCCGTATTTACGCGTGCCTTTGAACATCATATGTTCTAGCACATGGGAAACCCCGGTTATTCCGCTGTGTTCATAACTGCTTCCTACTTTGTACCAAATTTGTGATACAACGACGGGGGCACGGTGGTCTTCCTTAATGATTATTTTTAAGCCATTATCGAGCTTGTATTCATGCACTTGCGCTTGCGCTATTGGGGGCATTACCAGTAATGTGAGCGCTAAGATTTTGACAGTTTTGGCAGTTAACCGGGTAAGCTTGATATTTTGCATAATTTTTTGCATAAAGTGCATATTTTCCTGTGACGATATTTTCAATATTAAATTCAATATTCATAACCAATAGGCTATATTTTCCACTCTTTGGTCTGACGAAATCGGGGCGTAGGTGGTACGATAGTGTACCTTAAATTTGAGTTTTAAAAACCAGTCAAAATTATAAACTCGTTATATTTCCAATATTTCCATACATTCAGGTATACGACAGCAGAAGATGATATTTGGTTTCAAAAAAAATAGGTCAGACCACGATAAAAGCAAAGTTCAAGATACGCCTGCGACACCAGTTGCTGCGGCGACGGCTGAAAATAGGAATCCAGGTATTAAGGACAAAGAGGGAGAATTAGCACCACAACAAAGTCAGGGGATTTTTTCAAAGCTGAGGAGCCGTCTTTCACGTACGCGTACGAATTTAACGACGGGCCTTTCTGATCTTGTTTTGGGAAAAAAGGAAATTGATCAGGAAATACTCGATGATATCGAAACCTTGTTACTGGTTGCAGATGTCGGTGTAGAGGCGACCAACACCATTATTTCTAATTTAACAGAACGCGTGGCACGCAAACAACTGCATGACGCCGATGCCTTATTTTCCGCTATGCGGGAAAATATGGCGAATTTGCTCGCGCCGTGTAATCAGCCGCTCGTTGTGCCTGCGTCAGATTCTCCTTTTATTATCTTGATGGTGGGTATCAACGGTGCGGGTAAAACGACGACGATAGGTAAATTGTCTAAACAGTTTCAGGCACAGGGAAAGTCGGTGTTATTGGCTGCTGGCGATACCTTTCGGGCTGCGGCGGTAGAGCAATTACAAGAATGGGGTAAGCGAAATGATATTCCTGTCATTTCACAGCACAGTGGTGCTGATTCAGCCTCAGTGATTTTCGATGCTATTCAAGCCGCGAATGCGCGTGGTGTCGATATTGTTATTGCCGATACGGCGGGTCGGTTGCATACGCAAACTAATTTGATGGAAGAGTTGAAGAAAATTAAAAGAGTCATCAGTAAGCATGATCCTGTTGCGCCCCATGAAGTCATGCTAGTGGTCGATGCGGGTACTGGCCAAAATGCATTGGCGCAGGCGGAACAATTTAACGCAGCGGTTGGTCTGACAGGAATTACATTAAGCAAGTTGGATGGTACTGCTAAAGGTGGGATTATATTTTCAATCGCTAATAAACTGAGCATGCCAATTCGTTTTATTGGTGTAGGCGAAGGCGTAGATGATTTGCGTGTATTTGATGCCGATGAATTTATTGATGCATTGCTCGATCGTTCTTGACGCACATTTACACCTAAATCTCAATCACTGCGGGTATAATACGGCGTAATTATTTTTTATTTAGAGACAGGGTGGAGTGATGAGGTGATTCGATTTGATCATGTTAGTAAACGTTGTTCTAGTGGCCATGAAGGATTGAATAATGTTAGTTTTCATCTCAAAGAGGGGGAGATGGCTTTTTTGACCGGGCATTCAGGTGCAGGCAAAAGCACCTTGCTTAAGCTTGTCGCCATTATCGAGCGCTCTACGCGAGGCCATATTTACGTAGACGGAAAGAATTTAACCAACAGCAAACGTCGCCAAATACCTTTTATACGGCGAAATATCGGTATTGTGTTTCAAAATAACAGTTTGTTAACTGACCGTAGTGTATTTCATAATGTGGCGTTACCCCTGGTGATTGCGGGGTATCGGCACCAGGAGATTGGCAGGCGGGTGCGCGCATCGTTAGATAAAGTTGGTTTGTTAGGAAGGGAGTCATCCTTGCCATTAACGCTTTCAACGGGAGAACAACAGCGCGTGGGTATTGCCCGTGCGGTGGTTAATCGACCGCCATTGTTGTTGGCAGATGAGCCGACTGGCAATCTTGATCCTGATCTTTCTAAAGAAGTTATGTCGTTGTTCCAGCAATTTAAACAAGTGGGTGTCACGGTGCTTGTTGCGACCCATGATTTAGGTTTGGTGTCGAAAACGGGTGAGCGCTGTTTAACTCTGGAGCACGGAAGCTTAATTAGGGACAAAAGTGTTGATAGTCAGGGTGAATTTAACTCTGCAGTACATAAGCGTTACTAGGAGCCTGTCCGAGAACAATGAAGGGTTCCTTTCGTAAATGAATAGCGTAAATGAATAGACATAATAATCGCCAACAAAGTCGTCCTGTGACTTATTCGCATTATACGAAGAATAAGCGTGCTGATTCAGAAACGCCGTCCAAGCAATCAGCTGATTATTTGGATGAAGGTAAGGCGAGTGATAAATTAAAACGTAAATCAGTACAACATTTTACATTTTCGACCTATTTTGCCAATCACGTTTGGGCGTTAGTCTCGACCCTGGGCGGTCTTTATCGGGCGCCGCTATCAACATTGATGACCACCACGGTTATTGGTATCGCGTTGGCATTACCCGCCGGACTTTTTGTATTATTGCAAAATGTGCAACACCTTAGCTCAAGTTGGGATAACGGCACGCAAATTTCATTGTTTTTAAAATCGACTGTAAAAGCCGCACAAGCTAATGTACTTTTGGATCAACTAAAATCAGATCCGCAAATAAAGGATGTTCGCTATATTCCTGCGGAGGAGGCGTTGGCCGAGTTTCGCCTAAATTCCGGTTTCGATGATGCGTTGGTATTACTGGAAGAAAACCCGTTGCCCTCGCTGTTGGTTATTTCTTTGCTCAATCAATATCCGGATGAAGGCGCAGTGAGGAACTTGGTAAGTGATTTAAGTGGATTAGAACAAGTTGATTCAGCACAATTGGATATGCAATGGTTGGCGCGACTCAATGGCATGATTCAGATAGGTCAACGCGGTTTGTTCATTGTTACGATTATGTTGGGGTTAGCGATATTGGTTATTGTGGGTAATACGATTCGCCTGACAATTCAAAATCGCCGACAGGAAATTGAAGTCAGTAAACTGATAGGCGCGACTGATGGTTTTATTCAGCGCCCTTTTTTATATGGCGGTATTTGGTATGGTTTGATCGGTGGTGTGATGGCCTTGGGGTTGGTCGTTGGTTCGTTACGCTTGTTACGCGGGCCAGTAGAAAATCTTTCTTCACTTTATCGTAGTGATTTCACCCTGCTGAGTTTGGGTGTTTATGAGTCAATAACCATTGTATATATAAGTATACTGCTGGGGTGGCTGGGTTCCTGGGTCTCTGTTCGGCGACACCTACGTGAAATTGAACCTAAATAAATCAGTTGAACCTAAATGACGGGAAAATCCTTAATATTACGTTTTTTGAACCTTTCTATAATTTGGCACTCTTATGTCATGAGTGCTAAAATAGTTATGCAAATGGACGTAATTGATAGTTAACGAATTTAATAAAAAAGTCACTAAGAGGGTTCATAAATGAACAAAAATTTACCAGTTACCATCCCCGCCGTAGCAGGTAATTTAGACAGTTACTTAACTGCGGTTCGCCAAATCACCATGTTGACTGCGGAAGAAGAGTTGGCATTGGCGATTCGTTTGGAAAAAGAGGGTGATCTACAGGCAGCGCAAACACTCGTGATGTCTCATTTGAGATTTGTTGTACACATCGCGCGTGGCTATAGCGGCTATGGTTTGCCTTTATTGGACCTGGTCCAGGAAGGTAATATTGGCTTGATGAAAGCCGTAAAACGCTTTGATCCTAACAGAAATGTGCGTTTAGTTTCATTTGCCGTGCATTGGATTCGGGCGGAAATTCACGAGTTTATTTTGAAAAACTGGCGCATAGTAAAAGTCGCTACGACAAAGGCGCAACGTAAATTATTTTTTAACTTACGCAGTTCTAAAAAAAGATTAGGCTGGTTTAGTGATGCCGAAATCAAAGCAGTTGCCAAAGATCTGGATGTGCCCGTTGCCACCGTATTGGAAATGGAATCCCGTTTAAGTGGGCAAGACACCTCGTTTGACTTGCCTAATGATATGGATGATGAAGATAATTTCGTGGCACCAGCGGCCTATTTAAAAAATAGTGCGCCCGACCCCGCCGCTGAAATAGAGCAACAGGATTGGGATGCGCAGGGTTCCGAGCATTTACACACAGCGTTAAACAACCTGGATGACCGCAGCCGGGATATCTTGGAAAAGCGTTGGTTGTCTGATAAAAAATCGACTCTGCATGATTTGGCAAAAATATATAATGTGTCAGCTGAGCGCATCAGGCAATTGGAGAGCAGTGCGATTAAGAAATTAAAAAATGTATTAGTTGCTTAAACCTAAATACTAAATAAATCAGTTGCTTCTTTAATTAAAAAAGCCAGCATTACACACTGTAAGCTGGCTTTTTTTTGCCCTTTATTTGTTGTGTTTTTCCAATTGAAAAAAAAGAGAGGGTATAAAGCCCTCTCTTTTCCTTAACTTAATTGACTACCTGGTCTATTTTTCAAATTCTACGTCTTCGATAAGTTACCATCCAAGTGCCCGTGACCAAACCAATTAACCACAACAGTGAACCACCACCACCACCGTCGCCATTATCAACGGCGTCTGTACCAGGCTTGCTAATGCCCGCAGGCTGATCAAGATAAGTAACGATGTCCTCAATGTATTGATCGTTTAATAACGAACTTACCTGGATGCGCATAGTGTCTACTCTGACGACTGCATCTTTAATAGCGCCAGCAGTGGTGTTCTGAATGGCAACTGCAAATCCTCCTGTTCCACCTGCACCATGGCAAGAAGCACAAAAAGTGATATACAAGGTTTCTTTTTGAGAGATAGCGCTAGCTTGCATTGGTCCCCCCTCATTTAAAAAGTGGGCAATCAACATAATTTCATCCTCGCTCAACATGGCAAGAGAATTCATCGCGGGTTCTTCTTCAATGGCTTCTTCGATATCATGTGCATCTTCATCGATGACGTCACCTGCTGAACCACCTACCCCGCCTGGGCCATGACAACTTTCACAATGTTCGGTATATAGCTCGCCCCCCATTCTTATTGTGACGGTAGTAAGAAAATTGGCAATCAACATAATTTCGTCTTCGGTCAAGGTGGTAAGAGAATTCATCGCGGGTTCTTCTTCAATGGCTTCTTCGATATCATGTGCATCTTCATCTATGACCCCGCCTGCTGAACCACTCACGCCCCCGACGCCATGGCAACTTTCACAGTTAGCGACATACAGTTCTTCTCCCGCTCCCGATATGGGGGGTGGAGGTGTTGTTGCAACTGCAATCGTCGCGGTTGTGGTGCTCGACCCAGACATACCATCAATATCGGTGACTGTTAACGTGACTGTAAAGGTACCTGCTGTACTATATGTATGCGAGGGCGTTGAGCCAGCATCCATTGCGACAATGGCATCACCAAAATCCCAATCGTAAATCATAACATCGCCTGCAACCGCATCGGGGTCGATAGACGCCGAGCCATCAAACGTAACCGGAATAGCTTCTGTGCCTCTATAGGGTCCGCCTGCATCTGCCGTCGGTGGTTGTGTAGCACCGCCGCCAGCGGTAATTACGATATTCGAGGTGACACTGTCTGTTAGGCCCGTATCATCGGTCACAGTTAGCGTTATAGTATACGTTCCAACGGCAAAAGAATTGGTGATATCAACGACCGTACCCGTAGTCCCCTCCCCTAGATCCCATGCATAGATAAGAACGCCCTTCTCAGGATCACTGGAACCTGCGCCACTGAAAGTAATCATAGTGCCCGCTGTGCCCGTTGTCGGTCCGGAGATCATCGCGACCGGTGGTAGGTTAACAGCCTCTGAAATGGTGATTATTGTCGTGGTCGAGTTGGTTAGCGTTCCTGCGCTATCGTCGGTGACAGTCAATGTTACGGTGAACTCACCTGCTGCCACATAGGTGTAGGTCGGCGTCGCCAGCGTACTCGTGCCACCGTCGCCAAAGGTCCAGGCGTAGGTAAGAGTGTCACCAGCATCAGGGTCAGATGAGCCGGACCCGTCAAATGAAAGTGCGGTACCCACGGTGCCGGTTGTGGGCGGTGCAGTAATCACCGCAACGGGTGTACCCTGTGTTGTCGCGCTAATGGTGATGATCGTTGTAGCTGCATTCGTGTCCCCAGCACTGTCAGTGACAGTCAGTGTCACGGTGAACTCGCCCGCCGCTATATAAGTGTAGGTTGGCGTTGCCAGCGTGCTCGTGCCGCCATCGCCAAAAGTCCAGGCATAAGTAAGCGTGTCACCCGCAGCAGCGTCTGAATCCGAAGAGTTAGATCCGTCAAATGAGAGCGCTGTACCCACGGTGCCTGTTGTGGGCGGCGCAGTAATCACTGCAACCGGCGGCAGGTTAGCCGCGTCTGTAATGGTGATGATCGTCGTCGCTGTATTCGTGCCCCCAGCACTGTCAGTGACAGTCAGCCTCACAGTGAACGTGCCTGCTGCTATATAAGTGTAGGTGGGTGTTGCCAGCGTAATACTCGTGCCGCCATCGCCAAAGGTCCAGGCATAGGTGAGGGTGTCGCCTGCAGCGGCATCAGGATCAGAAGAGCTAGAGCCGTCGAATGAAAGCACAGTACCCAC
>CAZWBV010000142.1:0-287 GCA_964632225.1 uncultured Gammaproteobacteria bacterium
GATTGGTGCATGGCCGAAAAGCACGAGTATCACCTAAGCAACAGGCGGTATAGAGATGAATGCCCATAGACACATCCGCTCCCATGTTACCTGGCTATTCTTAAATTAATTAGGGGCTCAGTTAGGAGATCAATCATGTTATATCCGTGGCGTTCGAGATTTAGGTGTAACTGCACGCCTTATTTATTCCCTGGCTGCGTTGACGCCTTGCAATAGAAGCTCGCAATAGAGCGACTATTACTCGTCATTTCGCCTTGCCACGAAATAAATATGACGCACATTTACAC
>CAZWBV010000142.1:297-7444 GCA_964632225.1 uncultured Gammaproteobacteria bacterium
AATCTCAAACGCCACGGGTATATGTTGATGATGATTACGGGACTAGGCTTGATTCACGGCTTAGGTTTATCAACGCGACTACAGCAACTGCCGCTGAGTGAAGATCAGTTGTTAATGAACATCATCTCATTCAACGTAGGTATCGAAATAGGGAAAATTAGTGCGCTGGCGCTGATGCTACTGGTGATTACCGCTGCACGAAAAAGTTTTACTCACCCTTTTTTCGGTCAGCGTCATGGTGGGAAGCGGTCATGATCACTCGCATGGCTATGAGGCCATTAGTCAAAGTCAGGCTGATCTTGTCGCCACAAAAATGGTGTTTATGCTGTTACTTGCCATTGTTCATGTCTCTCAGCATGACCTTCTTGATGAAAACGGTGGTCATCTTCAAAGTGATTGCCAGATCTGCCGCCTGGCTCAGCTAGATGGGGCAGGCACACCGCTCATCTCGATCAATGCACCTCTGTTTGTCTATCTGGGTACGCTTGCTGTTCTCGCAACCCCTTTTTTTTCCCGCATACGGGTCTATTCCCGGAATGCTCGCGCACCGCCTTCTCTTTGATTTGATTCAGTTTTAATCATATTTCTTAGGTTTTTTTGCAGGGGCTATTGTCCCTGCGTGAACTGTATTGATACCCCTTATTGTATTAGAGGGGCGGGAGAACAAATATGCAACAGAAGCTTTTGTTGGCGGCGCTTGGCGTCGGCCTGTTTTTTATGCACTCCACTGTTTCGTTAGCGGTGGATGGTGATTCAGCCAAACAACGATCTTGGGGTAATTTGCCGATTCAAATCGGTCTGTCGGGTCTCTTTTCAGCGGGTGGGTCTAGTGCTGACAGTGACGAACTTGCCGGATTACAAGCCGGTGGACATGACCCGAATCGTAACGGCTTTACCGTACAAAATGTGGAACTATCACTCAGCAGCACGGTGGATAACTATTTTGACGCCGAGGCTCACCTGATTTTTTTAATTGATAGCGCGGGTGAAACCGTGGTCGAGCTTGAAGAGGCTTTTTTGACCACACGAGGCTTGCCCGGCGGTTTGCAGGTTAAAGCCGGGCAGTTCTTTACGGAGTTTGGCCGTCAAAACAAGCAACATCCCCACACCTGGAGGTTTGTTGATCAACCTGTCATTCTATCGCGCCTGTTTGGCGGCGATGGTCTACGCAGCCAGGGGGCACGTCTGGCGTGGCTGATGCCGTTGGGTTGGTATTCCGAACTTTATCTTGGCGCTCAAAATGCGAACGGTGAGACGGTGACAAGTTTTCTATTCGTGCCGGGCGAAGAGGTGGGTGGGTATACCTTGCAGGCGCGCAATGCCGACAAGGGCAGTGAATTGCTCTATAACGCCCGTTGGTTAAACGGTCTTGATCTGTCGGAAACGGTTAGCATGAATATCGGATTTTCTGCTCTGAGCGGCCCCAACAGCAGTGGGGCCGATACCGATACGGCGATCTACGGGGCGGATCTCTACCTTAAATGGCAATCGCTTCGATCTCAACGTGGTTTTCCTTTTGTTGCCTGGCACAGCGAGTTCCTGCAACGCGATTATGAAACCCCCAATGAAACCTTGAAAGATTCCGGCGGTTTTACTCAGGTGCTGTGGGGCTTTAAACCGGGCTGGGTAGCCGCTCTGCGCTACGGTTTTGCGCGAGCTGATGGTGACACGGCAACCGACCCACTGCGTGATAACCGCACAAGGGTCTCTCCCAATGTGACCTGGTATCTCTCCGAGTACAGCAAACTGCGCCTACAGTACAACTACGATAAAACTGAGCACCTGGTTGACAATAGCAATCACAGTCTGTGGTTGCAGGTTGAGTTCAATATCGGCCGCCATGCTGCGCGCACATTTTAGGAGATAAGTATGAGAACTTTTTTTATCACCTGCCTATGGTGTGTGGCACTACTGACCGTTCCGCAATCTCATGCGGCCTTGCAAATAGTGACTACAACCGAGGATCTAGCAGCCATCGCCAAGGCAGTAGGCGGCGAGCATATCAAGGTACACAGCCTGACACCGGGGTCACGTGACCCTCACTTTGCCGAGGCCAAACCGAGCATGATCCGTACGGTTTATGGTGCTGATCTGTTGTTACTGATTGGGGCTGACATGGAAATCGGTTGGCTACCCCCTTTGCTGAGGTCAGGGCGCAATAGCCAGGTATTGCCGGGCAATCCCGGTTATTTGGATCTTTCAACTACCGTCACCTTGTTGGGCAAACCAGCAGGGCCGGTGACCCGTGACATGGGGGATGTGCATGTCAAGGGTAATCCTCATTACTGGCTTGATCCTAAAAATGGTCTATTGATGGCGCAGGCCATTACTGAGCGTTTGGTGACTCTCGATCCAGATCATAGCGACGCTTATCAGCGCAACCTTGCCGCCTTCCAGCAACGTCTGACAGATAAGATGAAAGAGTGGCAAGCCACACTGACACCACTCAAAGGCGATAAAGTGATTGCCTATCACACGTCACTCATCTATTTAGCCACCGCCTTTGGCTTCCTGATCGTCGATGAAGTGGAGCCTAAGCCGGGCATCGCTCCCACTGCCGCCCATTTGAATCGACTCATCAAACGCATTGAGGATGATCAGATTAAATTACTGATCATGGAACCCTATTACGAACAACGGTCGGCCCGATTTCTTCAGGATAAAACGGAAATTCGTATCGGCGTGATACCCCAGTCCGTGGGGGCAAAGCCCGATATTGACGATTACATTCAGCTATTCGATGCCATCGTTGCGGCCTTGAAACAAGCAGGTACTTTTTAATGGATGCCTGGTTGATTCTGTTGCCTGCCAGCATCCTATGTCTATTGATGATTCTGACCCACACCTATTTGGGACTGCATGTGCTGGCACGCGGCATTATCTTCGTTGACCTGGCACTGGCCCAGGTCGCTGCGCTGGGGATGAGCATCGCCTTTTTATTGGGTGAAGAGGCGCACGGCTTCACGGCGCAACTATACGCCTTTGCCACAACCTTAGTCGTCGCCTTCGCCTTTGCTCATCTGAGGTTCATTCCCAGTAAAACAGCGCGCGAAGTGGCCATCGGTTGTGTCTATGTCGTCTCCACCGCACTGTCGATTGTGATTCTGAGTCGTTCCAGCCAAGGCATGGAGGAGTTGAAATCGATGTTTAACGGCAATATTTTGTGGGCAAGCTGGGATGAGATCATCGTTGTTGCGCTGGTCTATGCGCTGCTTGCTCTGTTGCACGGCTTTTACCGCAAACGTTTTTATGCCTTGTCTTTTAATGAGGGTGAGAATGGCGAAGGAAAGTCATCATTTTTGTGGGAGTTTCTGTTCTTCGCCTCATTTGCCGTGGTCATCACCCTGGCGGTTAATCTGGCTGGCATACTGTTGGTGTTTGCCTTGCTCATCATCCCTGCGTTTAGCGCTTCGATTATCAGTACAAGATTTATTATTCGCCTTGGCTCAGGTTGGGTACTGGCGATTGTCGGTAGCATGGCTGGATTGTGGTTGTCCTATAGCGCTGATCTTCCTGTTGGCGCTACCGTGGTTTCGGTGTTAGGGGTTTTACCGTTACTGGCTGTGGCAATCGCATCGATTAAATCTATGTCTCGTTGATATGCCATCGCCCAATAGAGGGAAAGAAAACGCATAACAACGATATTCTGAGAATTGTCGGCCATCAAGATATGCGCCCTTGCAAGTTCGGCTAAACAATTCAGTGCATTAGACGTCCGCAAATGGTGCCGAGGAGAGGACTTGAACCTCCATGAGCAAAGCTCACATGCACCTGAAGCATGCGTGTCTACCAATTTCACCACCTCGGCAATTCACAGGTAGTCGTATTTTGGCACCTGGAACGCGGAAATTTACCTAGTGGATTAAATAAAGTCAATGTTATTGAAGAATAAGTGCCGTATTTATGTATAATCCGTTAATTTTTCACGACATAAATGATTCTATGAAGAAATACAAAGACCCTTTTGAGCAAAGGGAAGCTGAAAAATACGACAGTCCTATCGCCAGCCGCGAACTCATTATGCAGGTATTGGATGAGAATGGTGCGCCGATGACGTCAAAACAGTTGGAGCAAACGCTTAATATCAGCGAAAAAGATGAGCTAAAGGCATTGCGGCACCGTCTTAAGGCAATGGAGCGAGACGGGCAATTAATCCGTAATCGGCGTAATGGCTATGGGGTTGTCAGTAAAATGGACCTGGTGCATGGCCGCATCATAGGCCATCCAGACGGGTTTGGTTTTCTTGTGCCGGATGATGGCGACAGCGACTTATTCATTTCCGCACGTGAAATGAGGATAGTGATGGATGGCGACCGTGTCGTTGCGCGCGTGTCCGGTATTGACCGCAAAGGTCGTCGCGAAGGCGCCATCGTGGAAGTGTTGGAACACGCAAAAACTCAAATTGTGGGGCATTTCTATATTGATAGCGGTATTGCATTTGTTATTCCAGAGAATAAACGCATTTCCCAGGAAATACTGGTGCCACGGGAGGCGATGGGTCAGGCCAAATCAGGGCAAATCGTTTCGGTTGAAATCGTCGATCCGCCGACACGCCATCGTCAGGCTGTTGGAAAAATTGTTGAAATACTGGGTGACCGTATGGCGCCGGGTATGGAAATCGATATTGCTATTCGGGATCACGATTTACCACAAACCTGGCCCGCAGCAGTCGAAAAGGAATTAGCGCCGTTCAAAACGGGCGAGGTGCCTGATTCTGCCAAGCAAGGCCGGGAAGATATTCGCGATTTACCGTTGGTGACGATTGACGGAGAGGATGCCAGGGATTTTGATGATGCCGTGTATTGTGAAGAACAGTATTGTGAAGAACAGGGCAAAGAACAGGGCAATGGTTGGAAATTACTTGTTGCCATCGCCGATGTATCGCATTACGTGATGCCTGGTAGTGCGGTAGATAAATCTGCTATCGAACGTGGAAATTCAGTTTATTTTCCGAACCGGGTAATACCGATGTTACCGGAAATTCTTTCCAATGGGTTGTGTTCAATCAACCCGGATGTGGATCGATTGTGCATGGTGTGCGAAATGCAAATTAATGCAGCCGGGGAAGTGACTGAATATCGTTTTTTTGAAGGCCTGATGCGCTCGCATGCGCGTTTTACTTACACGAAAGTGGCTGCGATTATAGAAGGTGATGCATCGTTGCGGGCAGAATACAAAGCCTTAGTGCCACAAGTTGAGCAATTACATAAATTATATCTGGCGTTACGAAAACAACGCGACAAGCGTGGTGCGATTGATTTCGATACGCAGGAAACCCAGATAATTTTCAGTGATGATAAAAAAATAGAACGTATTATTCCAACGCTACGAAATGATGCACATAAATTAATTGAAGAAATGATGATTGCGGCCAATGTTTGTGCGGCGAATCATTTAATCAAGCATGATTTTCCGACTTTGTTTCGCACACATGAAGGGCCAAGCAGTGAAAAATTAGCGGATTTACGCGATTTTCTCAGCAGTTTGGGGCTGAGTCTGAAAGGTGCGCAAGACCCTCAGCCTGGCCACTATGCGGAACTCATCGAAGCGACTAAAGACCGTGCTGACGCACATCTAATACAAACGGTGTTGTTGCGCAGTTTAAGCCGTGCCGTGTATTCACCGGATAATATGGGTCATTTTGGTTTGGCTTTTGAAGAATACCTGCATTTTACCTCGCCGATTCGTCGATATCCTGATTTACTCGTCCATCGGGCACTACGCCATTTGTGTCAGGGTAAGAAGGTGAATTCCTTTAACTATGCCATTGATAACATGGATTATTTTGGCGAGCATTGTTCGGGTACTGAACGGCGTGCAGACGAAGCAACCCGTGACGCGATCGATTGGCTAAAATGTGAATATATGCAGGACAAAATTGATGAGGAATTCGATGGCATTATTACCGGCGTGACCAGTTTTGGTGTGTTCGTTGAACTGGCCGAGGTATACGTTGAGGGTTTGGTGCACGTCACTGGATTAGGGGAAGACTATTTCCATTTCGATCATGCAAATCACCGTTTATATGGTGAGCGCACGCGTCAGATTTATCGATTGGCGGATAAATTACGCGTAAAAGTGCTACGTGTTGATCTGGATGAGCGGAAAATTGATTTTGAATTAGTCCATTCCCGCAAAAAATCGTCGCATAAAAATTCCTCTGATAAAAACTCTTTGCATAAAAACTCTTCGCATAAAAACTCTTCGCATAAAAACTCTTCGCATAAAAATAAGGGTAACAAGCCAAACAAACGAAACAAAAAATGACATGGCGAACGACGATCTTATTTATGGTCTGCATGCTGTCACCAAAGCGATTGAAGTTAATCCTGCTAGCCTGGATAAGATATGGATAGATCAAAAACGCCGTGATCAGCGCTTAAAGCAACTCATTGAACTGGCCAGAAAGAATGCGGTTGATTTTCAGTTTGTTTCTGTTCAGGATATTGAAAGTAGAATAGCGGGTGTAAAACATCAAGGGGTGGTTGCCAGTTGTTATCCGGTGGTGGTTCATACGGAAGCTGACTTGATGCAATTGATCGAATCTGCCGTAACACATCCCTTGTTATTGGTGCTTGACGGCGTACAGGATCCACATAATTTGGGCGCGTGCTTGCGTTCTGCTGATGCTGCCGGTGTACAGGCGATTATCGTGCCGAGGGACAATTCGGTATCCATAACAGGTGCCGTTCGCAAAGTGGCATCAGGCGCGGCGGAACACGTTCCATTTATTCAGGTGACGAACCTCGCTCGTGTATTGCGTCAGCTAAAGAATAAAGGTATTTGGTTAGTGGGTACCTCGGATAATTCTGGGAAAAGTCTATATGAGATTGATTTAAAAGGGCCCATAGCCATTGTGTTGGGTGGCGAGGGCAAGGGAATGCGTCGTTTGACGGCAGAATGTTGTGATTTTCTGGCATCGATTCCAATGGCAGGTGTTGTGGAAAGTTTAAATGTGTCTGTTGCGGCTGGCATCTGTCTTTTCGAGGCGGTACGGCAGAGAACATCCGATTAAATCGATAGTAATATGAGTCATATGGAATTAAATAGTCAACAATATCAATAGATTAAATAATTTTCTTATCAAATTGCATCATGATTAAGTCTGAAGTAGAATAGCCGACTCGCCAGGATTGCCTGGCTAATC
>CAZWBV010000143.1:0-7405 GCA_964632225.1 uncultured Gammaproteobacteria bacterium
AGGGCGCGTGCCAAGCTCGTATGGCTATGAAATCACGACGATGTGCCGTGGATGATCACTCAGGGCCGTAAAGGCGGTTCCACACTGGTGGTGGCGGCTATTCACGCTTTGCTCGCGTTGGCAGAGTTGAAGTTGCCAGAGCTTAAGTTGTCCGAGCTTGGCGTGCCGTCGTTATCTTGATGGAGAAAGCTAAAAGGAAGGGCACCCGCAAGGGTTTCACCACCGGTGCCTGCTCAGCGGCAGCTGCGCGTGCGGCTACGCTGGGTCTGGTGACGGGCAGCGTGCCCGATAATGTTGAATGTATACTACCAAACGGACAATTAGTGCATTTTGCTGTAAGCAATGCAAAATGTGATGACATCTCTGCCCACGCTGTGGTCATCAAGGATGCGGGCGATGATCCTGACTGTACTCATAAGGCGCCGCTGACCGCAGATGTGCGTCTCTTTCCCAAAAAAAAGGGGGGCGTTTTTCTTAGAGGGGGTGAGGGCGTCGGTACCATTACGATGCGTGGTTTGGGTCTTGATGTCGGTGGCCCTGCTATTAATCCGATACCGCGTAGGAATATCGTAGAAAATGTTCGCCTGGTGGGCGCAGAGTTATTGAAAGATAACGGTCTTGAAGTCACCATTTCGGTTCCGGGTGGTGAAAAGATGTCAAAAAAAACCCTGAATGCGCGCCTTGGTATCATTGGTGGGATTTCCATATTAGGGACGACGGGTATTGTGCACCCTTACTCGACCGCTGCTTTTCGCGACAGCGTCATACAAGGTATCCAAGTGGCCGCTGCGCAGGGCCAGGATACGGTGGTGCTCACCACTGGCGGGCGTACTGAGAAGTTTGTGATAAGAGAACGAGCCGATTTGGCATCCGCCTGTTTCGTGCAGATGGGCGATTTTTTGAAATATGCGCTTGATACTGTCCTTAAAGCGGGTATCCAACATGTCATTATTGGCGGCATGGTCGGTAAGTTGACCAAAATGGCACAGGGTGAAACAATTACCCATGCGAGACGTAATGCGGTCAATACTGATCTGCTGGCGGATCTCGCCCAAGGCATTGGTGCCAATGCCGATGTTTGTCAGGATATACGCGCGGCAGAGACGGCACGCTACGCAAGTGAGCGGATGGAGGAGATCGGGCTACTCAGCGAATTTTACCAGGCACTGGGTAATAAGGTGGTTAAGACACTTACCGCACGTTACCCAACTGGGTTTGACATCATGGTCTTGATATGCGATTTCGACGGCAACAAGCTAGCTGAGATCGTTCAAGGTGATGCCGATGTCTAAACTCAAACTCAACAAACCCTGTCAGATCATCGGCGTGCTGGACAATGGTCGCACTGGACTTGATCCGTCCGTGATAGCGTGTATTCAATGTGCCGACGTTGTGATTGGCGGAACCCGCACGCTGTCATTGTTCAGTGACGTGCTCAAAGACAGTGTACAGCGTAAAGACCTGACGGACAAACTGACTCAAGTACCTGATTGGGTTAATTCAGCTAAACAGGCAGGTCAGTCCGTGGTTGTTCTGGCGACCGGTGACCCGCTTTGTTATGGCATTGCCAATTACTTGCTTGACAAGCTCGGCCATGATGTTTGTGACGTCATTCCGTCCACATCTACGCTACAACTCGCTTGTGCACGTTTTGGTATCGCTTGGTCGTCCGCGCGCATTTGCTCGCTGCACAGCAAAGACGTGGGTGACTGGCACGATAAGGCAAATCACACACATGGCCTTTATCCGTTATTGCAGTTGTGTCAGCAACATTCATTGATTGCGGTGTTCACCAGTCCGGAAAACAGCCCTGACCGCATTGCCCGCATGTTAAAACGAGTGGGTCTTGGCAATGCTTTTACGATTTCAGTTGCGGCCAACCTATTAACAGATGAAGAGAATATTGATCAATGTCTGATGATTGGCGATGCAGCCAATATGTCTTTTGCTGATCCAAATATCGTTGTCTTGCGACGCCAAATGAGAGTGCCAAACAGGGAATTGTTTGGTCTTGACGACAATCGTTATGTACAACGTAAACCGGACAACGGGCTTATCACTAAACGCGAAGTGCGGGCCGTGTCGTTAGCGCGGTTGCAATTGCGGTGCAACAGCATCGTCTGGGACATCGGTGCCGGTTCTGGTGCAGTTGGTTTGGAAGCCGCGCAACTATGTCGTGACGGTTATGTCTATGCGATTGAAAAAAACGTTGCAGACGCTGATATCACTCGACAGAATCAACAGCATTTCGCCATTTATAATTATCAACTCATTCACGCCAGAGCACCTGATCAACTGGATACCTGGCCTGATCCTGACGCCGTTTTTATCGGTGGTTCAGGCGGCGAGTTGGCTGAGCTAATCAAACTCTGCTTGCGACGGTTGAAAGAGGGCAGTTGGTTGGTAATGAACTTTGTCACCTTGGAAAATCTGAACAACGCCAGCGACACGCTGAAGCAACTGGGGGTGTGTTGGGATGTGATTCAACTGCAGGCCAATCGCAGTCGGCCTATCTTGCATATGCATCGTATGCAGGCCGAAAATCCAGTCTGGATTGTTTGCGCTCAGGCAGGAAGTGAAAAAGATGAGTAAAGCGATTTTAGACACCAATTCAGGTAAAGGGTTAGGTAAAGAATCAGGTACATTATTCGGCGTATCGTTAGGTCCGGGTGATCCAGGCTTAATTACCCGCCGTGCCTGGGACGTATTGCAACAACCAGGAATTTTTTGGAGTTACCCGGTCAGAAATAAAAAAAGTAGTAGTTACGCACTCGATATTGTTTTACGCAGTGGACTCACATTGCCAGTTGACAACAGCGCTTTGATCTTTCCTATGACGCACGATGTGGAAAAACTAACAAGGTATTGGTTGAACGCAGCACAAACTGTTATTGATGTGCTGCAAACCGGACAAGACGTTGCTTTTCTAGTGGAAGGTGATGCGTCCACTTATTCCACATTTGGGCACTTGGCGCGCACAGTTAAGGCGCTCAATGATGCGATTAGTGTTCAGACTATCGCCGGGGTGACATCGTTTAGTTCTGCTTGTGCGCAATTACAAGCGCCGCTGGCCGATGTTGATGATACCGTGGCCATCATTCCTGCCGGTTACGGCATTCATGTCATTGAAAACCTGTTAAAGCAATTCGATACACTGGTCTTGCTCAAGATTAAGCCCTTGCTGGATGACATCATTGAACTGCTGAGCAAGCATGATCTGCTTGAGCATAGTCGCTTTATCGAGAAAGCCGGTTCACCTGAAGAACGTATTGTTTCTAACGTCGCGGCGCTAAGAGATCAAAAAGTCAATTATCTGTCATTGATGATTGTCAAAAATCCGAAACGCAAGCGAGGTGATATGATTCGCGGATGTCGAAAAAAAACGATTCACACTGATTTAGAGGAAAAACGTGCATGACGACGAATAAAGTTCCACGTATCTGTATGATTGCGATAACCAAGCACGGCGCAGCGCAGGTAGTTGCGTTGGCACCGCGCTTGCCCGAAGCGGATGTCGTGGTATCGGAGAAATTTGCTGAAACCATGTGTAGTTTGCCAAACAAGCTGCCCAATAGGGTTACCGTTTACAGCGGCGCGTTGCGTGCGCAAATCGCTGGCCTGTTTGTTGATTATGAGCAGATCGTGTTTTTTGTTTCACTCGGCGCGGTAGTGCGACTCATCGCCCCGCACTTGAAATCAAAGGATGAAGACCCCGGTATTCTGGTTGTTGACGACGCTGCAAAATTTGTTATCCCGGTCTTGTCTGGACACGTTGGCGGCGCCAATGCCTACGCTGAGCAGATAGCAGACTTGTTACAGGCTACTGCGGTTGTCACTACTGCGTCGGATGTCGGTAAAACCATCCCAGTCGATATTCTTGGTCGTGAATTTGGCTGGAAAGTTGAAGCACCAAAAATTAATATCACTCGCGTTTCAGCGCATGTTGTCAATGAAGAACCGATCGCCTTTGTGCAGGAGTGTGGCGTGACCAATTGGTGGACCCGTTCGACGCCGCTGCCGAATAACATTCATCTATTTGACAACATGGATGCCGTCGATCTGACTCAACACAAGGCGGTACTCTGGGTCACGCGACGTGAAATTCCTGAAACGTTTTGGCAGACACTCGAAGAACGCCTGGTCGTCTATCGTCCACCGAAAGAACAAATGTTGTGAAAGTGGTGCTTGGCGTGGGTTGTGATCGCGGCACGTCGCAGATTACCCTTGAATCGGCAATTGATATCGCACTGGGTAAGGCCAGGCTGAATCGCGAAGCCGTTTGTGCGTTGGCAACCATTGAGCAAAAAAAGGATGAAGCAGGTTTATTATCGTTATCTTCTCAGTGCGGTTGGCCATTGACGTTTTACACAGCGCAAGCGCTGTCGAAGGTAGATGTACCCAATCCATCCGAGGTGGTACGCCAGTACATGGGTACACCCGCCGTGGCCGAAGCTGCTGCAATACTGGCAGCCAATACAAACATGAAAAATTTAATTGTCGAGAAAATAAAATACCGTGGCGAGGATGATAAAAACGCAACGGTGTCTATCGTGAGGATGTGCCATGAATAAGTGCAATGAATAAGGGTAAGATTTTGTTAGTCGGTTTTGGGCCTGGGGCGGAATCCCACATGAGCGTACGCGCCTTAGAGGCGATTAAGGAATCCGACGTTGTCATTGGTTATTCGACTTATATCAAACTGGTTAAGACGCTGCTGGAGGGTAAAGAAGTTATCCGCAAAGGCATGACAGAAGAGATCGATCGATGTATCGAAGCGTATGAACAGGCCCAGCTAGGCAAGATTGTCGCGTTGATTTCCTCCGGGGATATCGGTGTCTATGGTATGGCCGGGCCAACCTATGAAGTACTGTTAAAATCCGGTTGGAAGCCGGGTAGTGGTATTGCAGTTGAAATTATACCTGGCAGTACCGCATTATCGGCCTGCGCATCGCTGGTGGGCGCGCCACTGACACATGATTTTTGCTCGATCTCGCTGTCTGATTTGCTGACCCCGTGGCCAACCATTGCCAAGCGCCTCGATGCTGTCGGTCGCAGCGACTTTGTTGTCGCATTGTATAATCCAAAGAGTGGCCGCCGTACGCAGCAAATTGTTGAGGCACAACGTATCCTGTTACAGTACCGCAAACCGGAAACACCTGTGGCGATTGTTAAATCCGCCTACCGTGATCTGCAAGACATTCAGATCGTGCGTCTTGACGAAATGAAAGACTGTAAAATTGGCATGTTGACCACCGTGCTAATTGGTAACAGCAGCACTTATATTGAAGAGGGGTTAATGATCACGCCGCGTGGTTATGCTAACAAGTACACCGGTATTATTGGTGATACCATTGACGGTGAAAAACGCGGTCGTTCGTTGAGTATGGGATTGATAGGCTGGAAAGCGTGTGTTCGCGAATTTCTGGGTAATTGCAACAACGATTACTCACTGCGCGATCTTGCAAAACACTTTGACAGTCCGGTTGGCGAGATCATTTCGGCTATTGCGCTGGCCAATGAAAAAGAGCCTGCCGGTGAATTTTCGGCTGCGTTGGTGCAGCAGGATGTCGCCAGCGTTATCGATGCCGCCAGGCAGTGGGGTTTATTGCGCGCTGTGGTTCGCAGTGAAGCGGGTGCAGTGAGTGAATTGATGATTCATGCTGGTGACTTTACCTTGCGGGGGGACTGGCTGAACATTGAGAATGAACACTTCCATCTTCACGTCAATTGGGCACGCGTTCAACAGGTCTGGTTTATCAATCGTAGTGACAAGTTACATAGTGTGTACTTTACCGATGAACAAAGTGAAACCGTTTTCAGTTTGTCGCTGGTACGAGAAGACGGCGTCTTTAACGTAAATTCATTGAAAGCTTTTAAACAAGACTGGCAGACATTGAGCACACTAAATTAACAGGAGCAAGCAAATGAGTGAGTTGGAAAAACCGAAAATGATGGATTATGCACGTCACATGTTGGTATGTGTAGGACCGCGTTGCACTGAAGATGGTGAGTCGCAGGCGTTATTTGAACTGCTAGGCGAAAAATTCAAGGCTGCCGGCATCGACAAGGGTGAACTGCGTGTCAAGCGCACTCGCACCCACTGCTTTGCGACCTGCAAAGGTGGACCGATTCTCTGCATCCAGCCTGACGGCATCTGGTATTACAATGTTACTGAGTCCAACCTGGATCGGATTATTAAAGAACACCTTGTCGGTGGGGAACCTGTCGAGGAACTGATCTACCACCGTCAGGAATACAGTACGCGCTATGTCACCGCCTGATTTATTAAGCTCATTCAAATTTTCTGTTGAGGATCGCAAAACGTTGCATAAGATTATGTTAGCGCGGCGTGATATGCGGCACTTTATCGCTAACAGCCGTGTCGATGATGAGATATTGCAACGCATTTTAACTGCAACTCATACTGCGCCGTCGGTGGGTTTGATGCAGCCGTGGCGCTTTATCCGTATTAAAAATGCACAACTGTGTGAACGTGTTGCCGTTTTGGTTGATCAGGAGCGATTGCAGACCGCCAAGTTACTGGGTGAGCGCGAACAGGCGTTTCTGAAACTCAAAGTAGAAGGTATACGCGATTGTGCAGTATTGCTTGGCGTTGTGCAGGCACCAGACGATGGCACCGTATTTGGGCGCCGTACCTTGCCTGATGAGATGGCGCTTTGTTCTGTCGCGTGCGCTATTCAAAATTTGTGGCTGGCAGCACGAGTGGAAAATCTCGGCATGGGTTGGGTTTCATTATTTGATCCTGCTGCACTAGCGGCACTACTGGGTTGCCCTGACGGGGCCAAACCGATTGCGCTACTGTGCCTCGGACCTGTTCATGAATTTTACAATAAACCGATGCTTGAACAGGTGGGGTGGCGCCAAAGAAAACCCTTACATGAATTGTTATTTGACGATGTTTGGCAGGATTCTTAAAACTATTTATTTCGATTTATTATTTAGGTTAAAGGATGAAAGCAATTCTATGGCGCGATCCATTGTTTCGTTTGGCGTGTAAAAGTGAGGTGAAAATCGAATTCCACCGCCACGTTCTGCACATATAACGTGATTGGATTTTAAAAATTGAAATAAGTCAGACTGGCTTATGGTCTTATGTCGAAATACGACAATGCCTGCATAATGTTCACGCGAACTTAGTATTTCATAATTACCCAGTGATTCGATTGCATTGATTAAATACAACGTGTTAGCAAGCACATTTTTTTCAACGTTTTCCATGCCGACATCCAATAACAACGACAGACTGGCATTTAATGCAACCGTACCGAGCGTGTTCGGGCTGCCACATTCAAAACGCCGGGCGCTATGTGCTATTTGCCATTCTCTTGTATCGAGATCCAAATGGTCTTCAATCATACGCCAGCCAAATTGATTGAGATGTAAC
>CAZWBV010000144.1:0-7330 GCA_964632225.1 uncultured Gammaproteobacteria bacterium
ATTGAGATGTAATGATGCTAACCGCTTACACTCACATCAAATACCGAAATAATATGTTGATGAGAAAGTTTCGCAACTATTTTTGCTTCGCGTGAAAAACGTTAACCAAAGGAAGGGTCCGCAGCCAGTGAAGGTGCCATCACTTTCAGTGCGACTTCACGGTCAAGCAGTTCATGCAACGCAAGATAAACCGTCGCCATGCCTCCGCAACCTATTTCTGGTCTGATTTTATAACCTGGGATATCCATAGGTTTCATAAATGAACCGCTGATGAGCTAGCGGCCAGTATAAGTTATTGAAGTTGCACCTTATTAGGGATTAGTCCACAAATTACGCCTTGAACAATCATTAATCAATTCGTATTTTATAATTGCAGATCAACCTTGAGTCAATCTGCTTGCTTATCCTTAGATGCGCTAAAGCAGGACTCCTGACAAATGCGTGGTTGTTAATTATTTTCAATCACATCCGAAAACACTAAAAGGTCTTTATAGCAAGCTATCGCGTCTGTGTGTTGGGCACCACCGACCAACACACAGTCTATCCCTGCCGCACTTGCGCCGCCAAGATCTCTTCGTATTGAATCACCGACCACTAACCCCTGTTCTTTGTGAATGCCCAGTTGGTCTAACACCATTTCAAACGGTTTCGGCGACGGCTTAACCATCCTATGATCAGAGGAAAATGACATTGCTGAAAATAAATGACTTATGCCTGCGGATTCAAATACATTTAACCACAGATTTTTTGGCGACCATATATCAATAACCAACGCCAATTGATATTTTTCATTTAACCTAAAAAGCGCTTCCACATATTTTTCTGGAATAAAACCGCACTCATGAATTGAAAAAGTATCAACCACTTTGCCGATTTCATTGTCGGTCAATTTAAACGTCTCAATCTTACTAATGGCTTCTGCCACACTCGGAAAATTATGCCGATATCGTTCTGACGGATAGCGTTCCTGCAAATAATTATATACCTCTCTAATCAAGGTATTTATTTCTTTCCTCTGCAATTGACCACCAATCTGATGATAATGGATAGAAAAATCGTCTGCTTCGGAAAAATTATCTTCAGCAAACATAAATGTATTATTCATATCCAACAACAAAGCTGTTTTCTCAGAAAACATCCGATATCCCCATCACCGGCAGATTTTCGATCTGTGCGCCATACTCTAATTTGGCGGCATAAATCCCGAATAACGCACACCCGATAATAAAGCCATTTCACGATGCCATGTCGCCAGATCTTCCTTGTTCAATTTTAACAGGTGATTATGACCACATGCACGTGCCATCACTTGCATCAATTTTACAGACGCATCAAAAAAATTGTGTAATTGAATTGAAGATTTTTCTATATTTAATTTTTGGCGTAAGTCAATTTTTTGCGTCGCAATGCCTGCCGGGCAGTTATTTGAGTTACACATTCTCGCCGCAACACACCCTATCGCCTGCATGGCACTGTTTGAAACTGCAACACCCTCTGCCCCTAACGCCAGCGCCTTTACAAAATCAACCGGGACCCGTAGCCCGCCTGTAATGATGAGCGTCACACGACCACTTGCGCCTTGTTCATCCAGATAGCGACGCGCCCTGGCGAGAGCAGGAATCGTGGGTACACTGATATGGTCTCTGAAAATTTCGGGCGCTGCGCCTGTTCCACCGCCACGACCATCTAAAATGATATAATCCGCGCTGGCTTCCAGGGCAAACTGCACGTCTCTTTCAATATGATTGGCACTTAGTTTAAAGCCAATCGGTATACCACCAGACATTTCTCGCACTCCGTCAGCAAATCGTTTAAAATCACTTACTGTTACCAAATCCTTGAATGTCGGTGGGGATATCGCGGGTTGGCCTTCGGGGATACCTCGCACTTGGGAAATTTTACCTTTATTTTTGCTGCCGGGCAGATGCCCGCCGGTACCTGTTTTTGCGCCTTGTCCGCCTTTAAAATGAAACGCCTGCACAGTTCTCATCAGACTTTCGCTATAACCAAAACCGGCGCTCGCCAGTTCATAAAAATACCGGGAATTTGCCTGTTGTTCTTCGGGTAACATGCCGCCTTCGCCAGAACAAATACCGGTTCCCGCTAATTCGGCACCGCGGGCCAACGCGATTTTTGCCTCTTCTGATAATGCACCAAAACTCATATCAGAAACAAACAACGGAATGTCTAATTTCAACGGTTTTTTCGTTTCAGGCCCAATAATCAATTCTGTACCGACATGTTGATCTTCCATTAAAGGCTTACTCGCCATTTGCGCGACCATTATTTGCAGATCATCCCAATGCGGTAATTTATGGCGTGGCACACCCATTGATGTCATTTGACCGTGATGGCCCAACCTTGACAATCCTTCTCTGGCGAGTTGGTGAATGTGAGCGACCGTTGGCTCCTCTAAGGTCGGCGCGACAGCAGATAAATTTGATTCTTCAATCGGCTTGACAGTCCCCTCTTTACCCACCTGCTCAGCAGAAAATTGTTTATGCGTTCCATCGCAATACGGCGCATTGCCCGTATATTTACACGCACACAAATACGCTTCGCCGTCTTGTTCGGCAATAAATGCAATCGGGCTAAACGACGTACCTGCGTGGGCACCATCACAAAAAGGTTGGTTTTTTGACCGTCCGCAAACACAAAAGTAATATTCTTCGTCTTTGTTTAGGTTCACTTGTATCGGCTTATTATCTGCGATAATAGGGGTACTCATATTTTTCTCCTGTTAGCATTAAGTTCGTTATTTTTGCGTACTAGCTGGATTCCGGTCCTCACTGGTCATCGCCAGCTTAGCAAATAACTGATTGTTATCCTAAGAGCCTGTAAATACGATTATCCTAATGAAGTACGGTGTTATTTCATAGCCCTTAATTTCGATTACTGGTATTCTTGGGATTATCTTAAACCTAAATAAATCATGCTCAATTCAACACTTGTATACAGGAATCGATGATGAATAAATACGTAGTATCAGGCGCCATCGCCTTCACATTTTTAACGACCAGCATCCCGGCAATCGCAGCAAGTGATTTATCACAAAAAGAGTACGCTGCAAAATACAAATTATTCGAGCCAAACTCCCCCTACTGGGAGCAAGTGGAAAAATGCATTTCTGTTTTTCCAGAACACCCCTTTAAGAACAAAAGCAAGGTACGTTTTCGTGTAATCGAACCCAGTGTGAAAATATTTGGACTGGGCGCTAACGTAACCGATGAAACTACCACTGACTACCCGCAACTCATCTTGATAAGATCCGCCGTAAACATTATGTCTAAATCCAGCTACCGGCTAATGAATCCGAATGGCTGGTATTGTTTTACATCAAAGGTAAACGTGATGGGTAAAACCATTATCAAAGCAGCCTGTGATGCACATATAGTAACAACCAAAGGAAATACAACCGTCCTTGGCAAAAGCGTGGGTGAACAGGAAGGCACCACCGTAATGGGAAAATCGATCGTAGAAAGAGTATGCGACTAGAATGAATCCATATTAATTCTCTAACGTATACTTTTAGCGCCCCCTGAGGAACAAACGATCCAATTCATTGATATTCAATTGCACCCAGGTAGGCCGACCATGGTTGCATTGATCGCTGCGTTCGGTACGCTCCATGTCGCGTAACAGGGAATTCATTTCTTCAATTGTCAATTTTCGGTTTGCACGCACTGAACCATGGCAGGCCATTGTGGATAACACCGCGTTATTCTCTTCCAGAATACGTTGCGATGTACCGTGCTCGATCAAATCAGCCAGTACGTCACGCACCAATTTTTCCGAGTCGGCATGGCGCAGCAACGCGGGTATTTGACGTACAATTAATGTTTCAGGCGCAATTCGATCCAGTTCAAAACCCAATTTGCTAAATACTGCGGTGTATTCCTCCGCAATATCAGCTTCCTTTTGACTGGTGCGAACGGTCACCGGGATTAACAATGGCTGCGATATCATTTTTTCGGCTGCAAAGGCATTTTTCATCAATTCATAGGTGATGCGTTCGTGCGCTGCATGCATATCAACAACGATAAGCCCTTGTTTATTTTCCGCCAGTACAAATACACCGTGCAATTGCGCTAATGCATAGCCTAATGGTGGAAATTCATGTTGTTGCTCTTCGCCATTACAATTTTCCGCCGTCTCCTGTAATGCAGCCTGGGGTACAGATAATTTATTAAATGCATCGTAAGCTGGCATACCATCTTTGACACCCAGGCTAAACGGCCGTTGTGGTGGATGTGAATAGGCTTCGCGATGCGGCCCGTTCGCACGTCTATTTTCATCAGGCACATCGATTAGATTGTCCACGTCGCCGCCTTTTATATCCTGCGACTGGGGGCGCGTTTCGGCTAATGCGTTATGAATAGTGCGGTAGATAAAATCGTGCACCATACGGCTTTCGCGAAAACGCACTTCGTGTTTGCTGGGATGGGCATTCACATCGACAAGATTTGGCTCCAATTCAAAATACAATACAAACGCAGGGTGACGGCCATGGTATAAAACATCCTGATAAGCCTGGCGGATAGCGTGTGAAATCACCTTGTCACGAATGACGCGCCCATTTACATAAAAATACTGTAAATCCGGCTGGCTGCGTGAAAACGTGGGCAATGATATCCAACCTTGTAATTTCAATCCGGCAGATTCAAATTCCAAATGTATCGCATTATCTACAAAGGGTTCGCCGCATATTTCAGCGATTCTTTTTTGTTTTTCTTCGTGTGTATGTGCTGGTTTTAAAAATTGCACAGTACGATTATTGTGTTGAAAATTAAATCCTGTTTCGAAATGGCTCAATGCGATACGTTTTACCACATCACCAATATGATTAAATTCGGTCTTTTCGGTGCGCAAAAACTTACGCCTGGCGGGCGTATTATAAAAAAGATCACAGACTTCAAGCGTGGTGCCCACTTGCCGTGCGATGGGGGTGGGTACTTGCGTTGTCTCGCGTCCATCACTGCTGACGCGCCAGGCAGATTCTGAGCCTTTAACCCGCGAAATAAGTGTCAACCTGGATACCGAACTGATACTCGGCAGCGCCTCACCACGAAAACCAAGCGAAGAAACATTATACAGGTCATCGATACTTCGAATTTTACTGGTTGCATGCCGTTTTAACGCAAGTGAAAGGTCTCCCTGGTGTATACCGTGACCGTCATCCTTGATACGAATTAAGCGCATGCCGCCACCTTCAACTTCCAGGTCAATATGTTGTGCCTGGGCATCCAGGCAATTCTCCAGTAATTCCTTAACCACGGATGCGGGACGTTCAACAACTTCGCCTGCGGCTATTTGGTTAGCAAGGATAATGGGTAATTTTTGAATCCTTCGGTCTGATCGTGTCGATAACATGGTTATTTTTTGATGATTTGTTATGTGTATTTGTTGTAAGAAAACATTTTCTCAGATAAAGAGGCTATTCTAAACGCTGATAAATAAAAATGTAGAAAAATGATGGCCATTCAGTATATAAAACCAGCATTTTTTTACGGTATACGCGTTAGTCTAAAATAACTTAAGCCTGTGGGTGAATTTAACCGCGCATTGACACACAATTCGAAATATCGCTTCGCAGCAAATTCGATCGTATATCTATATGAATTTATACACGTTTTTAAATAATGTTACCCATTCCACACGATGACCATCAGGCTTAAAAAAGATCAAATATATTGCCCGTTTGGACGATTAAAAGAAGGAAGATTTACACATTGTTTACTACCCTTTATAAAAGGCGCAAACCCGGTATTTATGGTTACATCAGCAAAAACGCAAGTACCCCCGCAAACAGAAAATCATTCTGAAAAACGGGCATTCAAACGGTACAAGATCACGCAAAAAGCAGTCGTGCAATATGGTGATGGTCACAGTCGCGTGTGTATCGCCAGAGATGTTTGCACTGGTGGCATGTACCTGACCTACGATGAAAACCCTGAGTCTATAAATCTAACGCCACCCGCCAACAATGACAGCGTTAATATTACCTGCGCGATTTCCCTTGATAATGAAAATACAAAAAACCTGCTGTTCAACGGCGACATCGCCAGAGTAGAATGCAGCGGTTTTGCAGTCAGGTTTATTGACCCGGATCTTGGTTCATTACTTGTCATTCAGGAACATGCCAAGGCGGAGCAGGAAAAGAAAAATAAAATCAGATATGAAAACGAAGAAAAACGAAAAAATAAAATATTCAATGGCAAGACCGCAGAACGGTTAATTCATGAATGCAATGAAAAACTCGAAGCTGTCCTTGACCCAACCATCACCCGCTTTATGGATGTAATTGTCGACAATCTGTATAGCGCCTCCAAAGAAACAAAAAACACCTTGGAGATGAACGCCTGTTACGATGCATTGAAAATAATTAATCAGAAAAATGATGACATGCGCGAGACATTCCGCAGCGCTGCATTAATACAACTCGAAGAAAACTCACCGTCATCTATCAAGCAGCAATCTGGCACACAAATCCATGACTATGATCTCAATACACTTTCCATTGTAGAAAATGAGGATTTCGATAATTGGCTGGCAGATACCACAACAGTGGACAGCATTGAATCGAGGTGCAGGGGTACACTGAGTGAAATTGAAAAACGCTTAAGTATTTTACACGAAACAGAAATAAACAAGGCAAACAATCCGTATGGCCCTGCCCTTTTCACCAAGGCGTTCCACAAAGCCACCAATGCCTTGAACTTGAAACATTCGATAAACATGGTTTTCTATTCTGTTTTTAAGGATATTTTGCTTTTCAAGTTGAGTGATTTCTATTTAGCCCTAAACAAATTTCTCAAGGACAATGATATTTTGCCTATTATCCGGCACAAAATTCCCCGTCCTAAAATGCAGGAAGTTAAAATAAATGAGCAACTTAGAGCAGAAGAAAAACCAACTGAAAAGGAACTGTCATCCAGCACCAACACCACTGACGATCAGAAATACAAGCACAATGAACTTAATCTGTATGAACTTGTTGGCGAATTACGTTCATTACAACAACAAATCTCAGAACAGGGGGGTGCCTCTCTCAGGGATACTGCGCCGAACAAACTCACGGCCATCGCCGGATCAACAACTGACCAGGGTCGCGCTGAATCAATTATAACGGAATCATACACATCAGATGAGATTCATAACGCGCTGTCCGTTCTTGTCGCTGATGCATCACAACAAGCGCAGTCCATCGATAAAAACGTAGACTACAAGGCAGTCGCACTGGCTGCGCTGGAAAAAAATGGCGCAAAGCCCGGTGAAAGGAAAATTGGTGTTCGTGAAAACCGCATCATGGACGTCGCAAGTAACATCTTTC
>CAZWBV010000145.1:0-3701 GCA_964632225.1 uncultured Gammaproteobacteria bacterium
GAGTCGAGTTGAAAAACGCGGCTCGGCATCCAGTACGACCTCACCCAGGTATTGCACCTGCGCGTCCCCCCCTGCGTAGCCGCTAAACCGAGGGTGTTTCTCTACGCCTTGGGTAGAACCGGAAACTGACTCAATGAGCGAATTCCACGATTTACATTCCGCACATTGCCCTGCCCATTGTGGAAATTGGGCACCACATGACGTACAGCAATAACTATTTTTTGCTTTAGCCAAATAATGATCTCTTTGTACTACTCGAATAAACCAGTCCGAATAAACCGTTTTGAGTAAACCAGAAAGAGATCATTATGCTAAATTCTGTACTAGAATTCCACCGCTACGTGCAATGTAATGGTGCTGGCTGAATTACCGGTACCGTTAACATCGGTGCCCTTATCATTGGTTGAATAGTCTTCATTGACTGCAACTTCAACTGCTAGTGCCGCACCAGCAATAATTTCTGTCGAAAAGACCAGCGAAGCGCGAGATTCAGGTAATCCAGCATCAAGAGCCTCGGCAGAACCCGCAAACCCTATTGCGATAGCTGATTGTCCATACAAATAGCCAATTTCAAAATTATAAGCACTGGGTTGCGCGCCGGCATCGTTAAATGCGATTTCTGTTACATCAAATTGATCTAGCGCGGCAACATATTCTGTAAATATATTAAATGGGCCAGCGGAAAAATTAACGTGAACTGCGACACCCGCGATGTGTCCAACGACTTTTCCTTCTGTGGTTGCTTCCAAAGCACCAAACAAACCAGCTGATTCGCCAATAGAGGAAATATAGTCCATTCCAATATCAAAACTGGTTTCATCAAATTCTGATATATACCCCATATTAAACCCAAACTGATCAATAGCATCATCAGCTGATTCAGGGTCCTGCGCCTCGATTGTCGCGCCATTAAATATAAATAGAGAACCATAAATCGCCCCATCTATACCGAACTGCATTGCTGCTTCGCGTATTTCACCAATTTCCAGGGTTAACGGATCGGAGATCATGTTTGATTCAAACACACCAAAGGGCACATACAGACGCCCACCAGTAAAATAAAACCCGCCATCCGGGCCAGCAATCGTAACAGACCCTTCATCGATTTCCTGGGGTTCAGTATCCCCATCTTGATGAAGCATTAAAATATGTGCGCTTACCGTTTCATTAATTTGTGCGTCAATACCGATTTCCACTGTGGCCAGTGCGAGAGCACTGTTTTTTTCATTTGCAAAGTTATCTACGAATCCAAATTCCACTTCAACGACGCCACTGACTTTGATTTCTACCTCTGCAAATGCTGGAGAAAGAAAGTACCCGAATAATCCTGCACTTAACAATAGCCTATTCAATTTTTTCATTATTCCACTCGCTCCCTTTACTTTACTTCCTGCACAACTCCCTGCACACTCCCTGCAAAAAATATCCTGCATAAAATACTCCTTCCCACCCGTTAGCCCTAAACAGAGCTAACTGGCAGGTGAAAAGTTATTCTTTGTGGAGCTGTCTTTTTTATATTTTTTATCTCATTGCATAGAAAGAAGACAACAAACGGACTATTTAATCATATCGAGGTGATTTAATACTTCATCCAACTCATCCTTAACTTGGTCGAGATACTTTTTGTCCGCTTTCTTTTTATATTCATTTAATACAATGATAACCGTTGCTGGATGTACAACCGTATCCATCAAGCTACCCGCAGCACTCTTTTGGCCTAATACTTTGTCAACATCAATGCCTTTACTTTTCAGGTAACCGCCTTCATGCCATTGTGCTTCAATTTCAGAAAGGCTCAGCTTTTGCATTGACGGTGCCTTATCCTTAACTATATTGAGCACATCGGCTACTTTCGGGTTCGATTCGGCATATTCACCCATTGCGGAAATGCCGATTTTTATTAGCGTTTCCTGATTTGCGATTAGCTTATCAATACTCGCGTTATCAATTTTGCCAGAAGACACTTCACTGATTGTATTCTTTGCTATTTTTCGAAATTCGTCGAAATTTGCTGCAACAGCTTGTGAAATAAGACCAACACTGACTGCTAACAGTACGACACCCATAGATAGTTTCTTCATTTTGTTTCTCCTGTTCATATATCCACTAACTTACATAAGATTGATGTGGAGCCCCCCCTCAATTTTTTCCAAACAACTCTGTTTCAAGTGCAGTTTCAAGCACAAAAAAAATGTAAACACGAAACAAAACGCGATGCATGCCCATCACTTGGTAAATAAACGTTGGGCAAACAAAGTTGGATCAAAAAAAGCGAACAACTAAAGAGTTAGAACAGAATTGGTAGATTTAGATATCTAATAGTGAAAGGTAACCATCTTGTTCCCAAACGTGCTTCCGAGAAATTGAGACAATTTTTTATGCGTCTTCCACTGACTAGTTTTCCCTTTGAAGTATCCCTTGTCTACATAT
Organism: uncultured Gammaproteobacteria bacterium; assembly: GCA_964632225.1. Classification (GTDB taxonomy): domain Bacteria; phylum Pseudomonadota; class Gammaproteobacteria; order SG8-11; family SG8-11; genus JAADIM01. The sequence continues at coordinate 2,431 of CAZWBV010000145.1, forward strand.
TCGGAGTTAACCGGAACAATTATTGTATAATAAATTGATTGTCCGATAGTGAGCCCCCTCCTGTTCCACCCTAGCCTCACAACCCAATTACAGTATGAATTGATCTTGCTGTCAACAAATACCGTCGCGAAAAACACACCCACCCCTATCGCAGTTAACATAAAATTAATGTAATGATTTGTTGGCCATCCGAATTTTAATGTTGGTATAAATTAATTTTCAACAAACGCATCAAATATACCCGCCACGTTTAGGATATATATTCGATGACAATCGGCATAAACACTCACATGCTATAAAACGCGGGGGTTTAAAGAAAAATTAAAAACGATGTTCCAAGCGTGCACGCACGCCAACAACGATTGCAGCTACGTCCGCTTTATTGTTACTCGATAACACGCATTAAATATCCGGTTTCAGTGCCCAAGTTGAGGGCCGCACCACCCCGTCGAAGCTGTCAACACAGCATAAAACTGATTATTTAATCATATCAAGGTGAATTAACACTTCATTCAACTCATCCTTGATTTGATCCAGATATTTTTGATCCGCTTTCTTTTTGTATTCATTTAATACAATGATAACCGTTGCAGGACGTACAACCGTATCCATCAGGCTATACGCAACATGTCCATGACTGGCTTCTTCATCAATATCAACGCCTTTACTTTCCAGAAAACCACCCTCGTGCCATTGTTCTTCCATTTCAGAAAGACTCAATTTTTGCATCGTCGATGCCTGACTCTTAACCACTTTTAGTACTTCGGCCACTTTCGGATACAAATCGGCATATTCATCCATTGCGGAAATGCCGATTTTTATTAACTTTTCTTGATTTGCAATTAGCTTATCAATACTCGCGTTATTGATTTTGCCAGAGGACACTTCATTGATCGTACTCATTGCTAGTTTTCGAAATTCGCTGAAATCCGCCGCGACGACGTGTGAAATAAAACCACCACTTGCTACTAACAATACGACACTTATAGATAGTTTCTTCATTTTGTTTCTCCTGTTCATATATCCACTAATTTCATAACTGATTGGGAGAGCCCCACTCAATTTTTCCCTAACAACTCTGTTTCAAGCAGAAGAAATACTCGCGCACGAAACAGACACTTATGCCCATCACTTGGTAGCACTTATAAAAGGTGGGCAAAAAAAGCGAATAACAAAAAGTTAGAACAGAATTTATAGATTGGGATATATTATAATGAGAGACAACGATATTCTTTTCGAGAAACAGTCTCAAGAAACAGTCTCGAAAAACT
>CAZWBV010000145.1:3711-7313 GCA_964632225.1 uncultured Gammaproteobacteria bacterium
CTTCCACTGACTAATTTCCCTTTGCTTACTTATTTTTCGGCGTTAATCGGAGCAATAACTGTATCAAATGATCGAATGAAGTAGTATTTTTTAGTAGCAATTTCATTAGTAGCACGTTCATAAGTTATATAGTGAGCCCCAATCTGTTCCATCCTAGCCTCACAAGCTGATTACAGTATGAATTGGTCTTGCTGTCAACAAATATCGCCGCAACAAACAGCATCAACAATGTGCTTAACATAAAACGAATAACGCGCAGACAACCCAATATTTAGTGCGGATTTTCAACAAACTTAACGCGTTGCGTGATACCGCACGCTAAGTCATATGCAATTGTAGTGGCTAACTGCGCAACCTCTTCAATGGCTAAATTTTTTCCCCACAATTCAACTTCATCGCCTACCATCGCCTGTTTATGTGCAGTTAAATCAACACTCATCATATCCATCGACACGCGTCCAACTAAAGGCGCTTTTTTATTATTGATTAATACAGGCGTACCGTTTACCGCGTGGCGTGGATAACCATCCCCATAACCAAACGCCACAACGCCGACCCGCGTACTCTGCTGACAGACCCAGTGAGCACCGTATCCAACCGCCTCACCTTTGGCCAATTGCTTGATCTCGATCAATTTTGATTTCACACTCATCACCGGTTCTAAATCAAATTGACTGGCTACTTTGTTGCTAAAAGGGGAAATACCGTAAAGCATAATACCGGGTCTGACCCAATTAACGCGTGACTCAGGGTAGGATAATAGCGCGGCGGAATTGGCGATACTTTTTTCCACATGTTTATATAACAGCGCCGATGCAAGAGTCGATGAATTCATAGAGGCCGCTAACAAACCAATCGCCGAATTAAAACAAGCTAATTGTTTCACATTGGCTAAATTATCAGCTTCATCCGCATTTGCCAAATGCGTCATCAGAATCACAGGTTGCCTGACAAAAGTTAATCCCTGCAATTGATTTATAACCGAGACGATTTCGTCAACCGCGATGCCTAATCGATGCATGCCTGTATCGATTTTTAACCAGACAGAAATTTTGGAAGAAATCGCTTTAGAAGACGCTATCGCCGTACACTTTTTCAAAAGCGACAGTTGTGCCCGGTTATGCAGCACTAAATCCAGACCGTGTTCAACCACTAATTGCATTTCGCTGGCATCAAACATTCCCCCTAACAACACTATCCGTTGTTTAATGCCTGCATCACGTAACTGTATCGCTTCATCAATACTGGCCACAGCAAATGCATCTGCATCTGACAACGCGTTTGCGCTACGAATAATGCCGTGGCCATAACCATTTGCTTTTATAACGGCGACAACCCGGCTGTGGGGCGCGGCACGTCGAACAACCTGAAGATTATGATGAAATGCATTTAGATCTATTTCTGCCCATGCGGGACGACTCACGAAAAACCCTCGTTGCTATAGACATCTTGCATGAAGTTTTCAAAACGTGTGTATTGACCCAAAAATGTTAATCGGTCGTAACCAATAGGACCATTTCGATGCTTGGCAATAATTATTTCTGCCATGCCTTTATCGGGTGTGTCTTCATTATAGACTTCATCGCGGTAGATAAACGCAATGATATCGGCATCCTGTTCTATTGCACCTGATTCCCTCAAATCAGACATGATCGGTCTTTTATTGGGTCTTTGCTCTAAACTGCGGTTAAGTTGCGATAAGGCAATCACTGGCACGTTGAGTTCTTTGGCAAGCGCTTTTAATGAACGTGAGATTTCGCTAATTTCATTAACACGGTTTTCAGATGTACCGGAGACCTGCATAAGCTGCAAATAATCAATCACAATCAAACCCAGATTGTGTTCTCTTTTTAATCTACGCGCGCGTGCGCGTAATTCATTTGGCGACAGCGCAGGCGTATCGTCGATAAAGATAGGTGCTTCCGATAACATGCTAACCGCGTGCGTTAACCGCGGCCAATCATTATCATCTAATTTACCTGAACGTACTTTTGATTGATCTATACGACCCAGTGATGACATCATTCTCATCGCAAGTTGCTCGCTGGACATTTCCATACTAAACACCGCCGTCGTCACACCGCCTTTTATTGTGGCATGTTCAACAATGTTCATTGCAAACGAGGTTTTCCCCATCGAGGGTCGGCCAGCAACGATGATAAGATCTGAATTTTGTAAACCGGAAGTCCTGTTATCAATGTCAGTCCAACCGGTGGCAATGCCCGTCAATGTGTCCGTAGAATGGTAGAGCGTATCTATTCTTTCCACTGCGGTGGCTAACAATTCTTTTATCGGCGCAAATCCACCACGACTACGCGCGCCTCTATCCGCTATTTGGAATACCAGTTTTTCTGCGTTATCAAGTAATTCAGCGCTGCTACGGCCTTCACGACTATAGACAGAGGTACACACTTCAGTGCCCACCCGCACAAGCTGGCGCAGGATGGAGCGTTCACGTACTATTTCGGCGTAGGCTTTTATGTTCGCGGCCGATGGGGTGTTTTGTACCAGCGAACTCAGGTAGGCCAACCCCCCCACATTTTCCAGTTGTTCGAGATTGTCTAATCGTTCAGACAAGGTGATCACATCGAAGGGGCTGGACTGAGTTGATAGATCAACAACAGCACGAAATATCAAGCCATGATCACGTCGGTAGAAATCAACTTCTGTAATAATATCAGCAATTTTATCAAATGACTCATTGGCTAACATGAGTCCACCGAGAACGGATTGCTCGGATTCGATAGATTGCGGCGGCACCATAAGCGCCGCCTCGCCGGTAATACCTTCCATCACTTGGGTAAGTTCTTGCATAGCACCATTCTAACTCAGTACCTCCTAACTCAGCACCTCTAAACCCAGTACCGCAACTCAAGTACTCCCAACTTTACTGACAGAATTAAATTGTTCAGCTTTATGAAATTACTCTGCCACGACTGAGACTTGTACAGTCACATTTATGTCTGTGTGTAGATGTATGATGATATCAAAATCGCCAACTTCACGAATAGCACCTTGAGGCAACCTAATTTCCTGTTTTTCTACCGGTGTGCCTGTATCAGTGAACGCTTTGGCTATATCCAGCGCACCAACAGAACCAAACAATTTACCTTCTTCACCTGCCTTTTGCGCCAGAGTCACTTTCTTATCAGCTAAAGTATCTGCGCGTGCCTGTGCGGCGACTAACACGTCTACAGCTACTTTTTCAAACTCTGCTCGTTTAGCCTCAAATTTAGAGAGGTTTTCCTTGGTAGCAGGCACCGCAATGCCGTTAGGAATCAAATAATTTCGACCATAGCCGGAACGCACCTTAACTGCATCACCCAAACCACCCAAGTTTTGAACCTTTTCAAGTAAAATAATTTGCATTTCTAAACCCCAATAATTAAATGTGACTATATGACCTTAAAAATGTTTACATTTAAAAAAGAATAATCATTAAGACAATTGAATAAATACCTGCTTCATTACACGGATGTTTTCTTATTAAAATAACGTCTTAAATCCAACCAGTTATCCAACAACCCTATCAATGCGATAAATTGACCAAACAAAATAAGTAAAATATAAACCGCGACCAACCAAGGCGTTGCTGTAGATAA
>CAZWBV010000146.1:0-7308 GCA_964632225.1 uncultured Gammaproteobacteria bacterium
GCTCCTGATAATACAGATAATAAATGGACCTTTGCTAAATTTACTACATATGAGAACAGTGAGCTAGAGAAATACACACTGAGTACTCTGTCAATGTGTGTTGTATTAAACAAAAAAATTATTTATATGCATCCAAACAACCCGCAAACACGTATATCTCTTTGAAATCAAAATTTTTTATTCATTTTAAGGTGTATTCTAAGGAGAGCAATATGAAAATAATATATAAAAACAAGGGGTTAAGTGTCAGCCTCGCAGTGGGTCTGGCACTCGGCTCCACCATCGTGGGTGCATCAAGTCACCGTGAGGCCCCCTTTATTACAACAAGTCCAAAAGTCGATTCAACAGATTTTTATCTATTTCGCAGTTACGAAGCAGGTCGTGAAGACAGTGTTACATTGATCGCAAACTATATACCATTGCAGGACCCACAAGGTGGTCCCAACTACTTCAGTATGGATCCGAATGCGTTGTATGAAATACACATAGATAACAATGGGGACGCGGTAGAAGATATTAGTTTTCAGTTTAAGTTCAACAATCAACTGGCGAACGATGGCCAGGGAATTGCACTGCAAATCGGCGCAGCGGGGGCGAAAGAAACCGTTGCTGTACCACTAAAGCATATTGGAGGTATAACAAACGGGAATACAACCAATCTAAATTTTTCTGAAACTTATACCGTAAAAATGGTCTCCGGGGACCGGCGTACAGGGACTCGCTCAGACGTCACAAAAATAAGCGATAGCAGTGTCACATTCGGCAAGCCCTACGATTATGTTGGGAATAAAACATTCACTGATACAGCAACCTACGCGGCTTATGCAAACAGTTTTATCCATGATGTCAATATTCCCGGTTGTGGTGCTGGAAAAATTTTTGTTGGTCAACGTAAAGATTCATTTGCAGTTAATTTGGGTGAAACATTTGATCTTGTAAACTACGTACCTGTAGAAGGCGACAGCGCCCCTGGCGCGGGTGACTCGGCAGGTTTTCCTGGCGGCATTACTCAGAATACCGCTAACGACGATCTGATTGCTAAAAACATCACAACCATCGCAATAGAACTGCCAATCAATTGTGTCAAATCAGCCTCAAGCGACATTATTGGTGCCTGGACATCCGCGAGTTTGCGTCAGGCACGGATACTAAACCCAAGAGCTACTTTCACAAAACCTGCTATTAGTGGTGGCGCTTGGACACAAGTGTCCCGTCTAAGCAACCCGTTAGTGAATGAATTGGTCATTGGCTTAAAAGACAAAGACCGGTTTAACAGCAGCGAACCAAAAGACGATGGCCAATTCGCCACTTATGTCACGCACCCTACATTGCCAGCAATTTTGGATATCCTGTTCAATACCGCGGTCAATGACACATTGGGGCTAACAGGTACCGCAAATGAGATTGCCAATCTCGCCCCGGCAAACTTTCCACGTGCAGACCTGGTTGCTGCATTTCTTACCGGTGTTGCGGGTGTCAATGCAAATGGCTCAGTATCAGAAATGATTCGCTTAAACACGGCGCTAGCGACAACAGCGAAAGGCGCACAAAGCACATTTGGCGTTGCAGGTGGTGATCTGGCGGGGTACCCGAATGGCCGCCGACCGGGTGACGACGTTGTTGACATTGCCTTACGCGTCGTCATGGGCGCGCTTTGTCATGACCTGCCAATCGGTGCAGGTGGTACACCTGCTAATTTATTGTTGTGCGCCACTGACGCTGCAACCGCGAAATCCATGGCACCCGTTGGCAATGTACCCTTTACAGATGGCGCGCCAATCAGCGATAGTGATTTTGATGGTGCATTTCCCTATTTGGTCACACCCGTCGCAGGATCACCAAATTAAAACAGGTATAGGAGATAAATAAATGCGAAAAATATATCTGATATTTTTACTTGTTTTGGCCGTTTCCGCTACAGGCTGCTTCCATAATGACGATGACGCGCCTGCAGTAATGAATGACCCAATAACACCTGACCCTGGCGACATGGACCCGGGTAACATGAACACGACAGATTTCACTGCGTTTACAAAAAATCTGTTGTCGATGGTTGCTGATAATACTGACCCAGTAGATATTGACTCGATAACATTTGAGTTCAATGAAAATGAACAGGCTTTCGACGACGTGTTGTAGGTCAGTAAACTTGTTTGAGTAACAGCCGGGGTAACATAAGTGGGTTTGTTACCCCGGAATGTTATATTTTTGTGATAAATTAACGACACAATTTATGCTAATCTAAATACCACCTGATACGTTGCATTATATGTGGGTATATACCCGTAGCTATGCAACAGTATACGTAATGACATCTGCAACGACATACGCAATGGAAATCTAATGAAAACATGAATAATAATATCTCATCATCCACAACATTAGATAATTCGTCACTAGAACATCTTCTGGCACGCTCTGCATTACGCGATCAAAATGCGTTTGAAACCCTATATAAATTGACTTCTCCAAAATTATTAGGTCTGGCCATACAACTATTAAAAAGCAAAGACCGGGCAGAAGAAGCGTTACAAGAAGCCTTTGTGAAAATCTGGTACAACGCCGCGCACTTTCATGCAGAAAAAGGCTCCGCGATGGCCTGGATGAGCAGCATCGTACGTTACCGTGCACTGGATATGTTGCGCAGTGAAAAAAAAATATCAACTATTCAAAATAATGAAATTGAACTTGATAAACACATAAGCGACACGCTAAAAACAAATCAAATTGAACAGGATAAAGAATTAGAATATTTGCTTGAATGCCTGGAAGAACTTCAAGCACAACAGAAAAAAAGTATATTGATGGCGTTTTATGATGGAAACACACACCAGGAATTGTCCACCAGGCTGCAGGTACCACTCGGTACGATAAAAAGCTGGATACGGCGAGGCCTGGACAAGGTAAAAAGGTGTCTTGATCAATGAACTATGCTAACGACCATTTACGAAACAAACTGGCTGCGGAATATGTTATCGGCACATTGCACGGTAAAGCGCGCTTACGCTTCGAACGACTTTTGCACAAAGATACTCAACTACGTAAAGTTGTGGCGCATTGGGAACAACAATTATTTCCATTGAGTGAGGCGACTAAACCAGCAACACCCGGCAAACGCGTTTGGCAAGCAATTTTGCAGCGCATACAACCACAAACAATACAAACTCCCACTTTTTGGCAACGGCTCAATATCTGGCGTACGATCAGTATAGGCGCAACGGCTGCTGCCCTGTTTTTAGCAGTACAAATAGTCGACTTGATTCAGATCGAGCGCGTCGCTGAATATCAATATGTCACGATACTGTCGAATGATGAGGCCAAAGCTTCCTGGATATTACGTGTCTATCAAAACACCGGCAAAATGACAGTACAAGCGCTTAATGTCACCCACCCAGGGTTTAAAAAAGCCTTTGAACTGTGGATGCTCCCCGATGGACAAGCACCCCGGTCTCTGGGGCTCATTCCCGTCTCTGGCGAACACACCATCACACTGACGGACCCACTTATTCGGGTTCTTAACGCCAGTAAAGCCCTCGCCGTCAGTCTTGAGCCAGAAAATGGTTCGCCAACAGGCACACCGACAGGACCGGTATTATTTCAAGGTAAAAAACTCTCGATTTAGAATTTGCCGACCCCGTAAAATAATTACACCGATATGCATCCAATTCGAGGTTGTGAACGTATTACTAGTACTCCTTTGTATTAATGGAGTTCTAGCGACGCAGCACCGATTTGGGGGTAATTTGATGTATTTATTGAATAAAAACAGCAGTGTGAAACTAATCACTTTGTCTGTGTTGTTGATACTACTGATTACGATTCCTTTTCCAACGTTAGCCGCGACGCCCTACACACCCGAAAGTGATGCCACTGTCGTCGAAACGCTACCACTTTCGTGGGCAGACAGAGACATGCAGGCTTTGCGTCGACAACAAAACTTACTCAAGAAAAACCCAACGAATGATAAAATCGCTGCATTCATCGCGAAAAAGTACATTGGACTCGCCAGGCAACACGATGACCCGCGTTATTATGGTTACGCGGAATCCGTATTATCCCCTTGGAATACCTTCAAAACAGCGCCGATTCCTATTATGGTGCTCAGAGCAACGGTCTATCAGCATTTTCATCACTTCAATGCAGCGCTGAATGAGCTTGAGAAAACACTGCAAATTGATACCCGCAACGCGCAAGCCTGGTTAACCAAAGCGAGCATTGAACTGGTAACCGGGCAAGTAAAAAAATCACTTAACAGTTGTACCGCGCTTGTTGGCCTTGCAGACGCATTAGTCACCACTACCTGCATAAGTAATGCATTAAGTTTGCAAGGCCATGCAAACAAAGCCTATACACGGCTAAATACATTATATGAATCAACCCGCGGTATCTCAACAGATATAGAAGTGTGGGTACTCACAAGCCTTGCCGAAATGGCGCAAAGACTGGGTCATCTACAACAAAGCGAATCACATTACAAAAAGGCATTAGTCATTAACAATAACGACAGCTACCTCATTTCCAGCTTCGCAGATTATTTATTATTGACAAAAAAATACTATGCCGTAACAAGACTGCTTAAGGACAAAACTAGAAACAATGCCCATCTGTTGCGTCTACTACTCGCTGAAAATAAATTGAAAATGCCGAAATTTAATAAGCACAAAGCCTTATTGTCTAAACGTTACCAGGCAGATGAAGAGCGTAACAGCGTTTCTCACCTGCGTGACCTTGCGCGCTACAACCTATTGATTCTTAACGATCCTAAAAATGCATTTCGAATCGCCGCTCTAAACTGGCAACAGCAAAAAGAACCTGGCGACGCATATATTTTATTACAAAGCGCCATCGCATCTGACTCTCCCTCCGGCTTACATCTGGTTAAAAACTTAACCGATAACAAGTTGGAAGACACACAATTTAACAAGCTCAGTTCAGAACTAAGGGGCATGATGTGATCTATAGATTATTATCTTTACTGTTGTTTTTAACGTTGTTTTTAGCGTTGTTTCTGCTTCCAGTGAATTCCTTTGCCCACAAGGCGAGTGACGCCTACCTCACTGTAAATTATTCAAATGACACTCTCTCAGGGCAATGGGATATCGCACTTCGAGATCTTGAGTTTGCAATCGGATTAGATCAAAACGGTGACGGCGAAATATCATGGGGCGAGCTAAAAAACAAACACATTGAAATAAACAAATATGCATTATCAAAATTAGCAATCTATGCAAACAAAAGTGAATGTTCTATCCAAATAAATAATAATTTACTGAATAATCACACCGATGGCGCTTATACTGTTCTTCAATTTTCGATAGATTGCCCGAAAAACATAAGCAACGACTTAAATATAAACTACAGCATAAACTACACGCTATTTTTTGATATAGACCGTCAACACCGCGGCCTGCTTAAAATAAGCAGCAATCAAGGAGAGCAGTCTTTTGTGTTCAGCCCTGAAAACAGTAATAAATTAATCTCAATTAATGGAACTAACCGATGGACTCAATTAGTTGATTACACCAAAGAAGGTATTACCCATATTCTTATTGGCTTTGATCATATTCTTTTTCTTATTGCACTATTGCTACCGTCTGTTTTATATTTTACGAACGGCCAATGGATTGCGTCAAGCAGTCTGAAAAAAAGCACCATTGACGTTCTAAAAATAATCACCGCATTTACTTTCGCCCACTCAATTACACTGGGTCTGGCGACTCTTAACCTTGTTTACTTACCATCCAGACTTGTGGAATCTGTTATTGCCGCATCCGTTATTATCGCCGCGGCCAATAATATTTACCCATTCATAAACAAACAACGTTGGAAAGTCGCCTTTATATTCGGCTTGATACACGGGTTCGGATTTGCCAGTGTACTGCAAGACTTAAATATAACATCAGGCAATCTTGCTTTCTCGCTGATAGGTTTTAATTTTGGGGTAGAATTAGGTCAACTTCTTATAGTCAGTCTTTTTCTACCCACTGCCTTTTTAATCAGAAGATACTGGTATTATAAAGCACTCGTTCTGCAACTTGGTTCAGCCTTGATCATAGCCATTTCCTGCGTTTGGTTGTTGGAAAGAAGCCTGGACATCACACTGATTTCAAGCATATGATTAATCGCCTAATAATTTTTTTATAATGCATTGATGTTGTTATTGATGTTGTTATTTCCATTCAATTTTGACGTTCAATTTTAGCCCAGGTATCTCGTAATGTAACGATGCGATTATAAACTTGCACGGGACTTGGCTTGTTACCCGGTAATTGAATCGGGTCCAGACAAAAATACCCTTCACGTTCAAACTGAAATTGTTCCCCAGCGTGTGCTTCAGCGAGACTCGACTCCACAAAACAATGTGTCAATGTTCGCAACGAATGCGGATTAATAAAATCTTTATAATCGCTCGCTTTCTGCGCTGCATCACCCTGCTTCACAGCATCCGGCGTCGGATGATTAAACAACCGGTCATAAAGACGAATTTCTGCCTGTAACGCGTGCTTGGCTGAAACCCAATGAATCACACCCTTTATTTTTCGGTCTTCAGGATTTTTGCCCAATGTATCCGCATCATAGGTACAATGTAGCTCAATAATGTTACCATGTGCATCCTTGATGATTTCATTGCAGCGAATGACATAGGCATTACGCAAACGCACTTCACCGCCAAAGAGAAGTCGTTTGAATTTTTTTGGAGGATCTTCGGAAAAATCGTTTTGATCAATATATATTTCCTTACTAAAGGGAATCATACGCGACCCTAAACGTTCGTTTTTGGGGTGGTTCGCTGCGGTTAGTTTTTCTGATTTATTTTCTGGATAATTTGTTATTATGACTTTTAGTGGGTGCAGCACAGCCATGCGCCGCACCGCATTGTCATTCAAATCCGTTCGAATACAATCTTCGAGCACCGCCATTTCTACAACATTATCCGCTTTTGTTACACCAATACGCTGACAAAAATGTCGAATAGATCGAGCAGTATAACCGCGTCGACGCAAACCGGCGATTGTCGGCATACGTGGGTCATCCCACCCCTCCACAAGGCCCGATTCAACCAGCTCGGTCAATTTTCGCTTACTGGTAATCGTGTGTTCCAGATTCAATCTTGAAAATTCAATTTGTTGCGGATGGCAATCCACATCCAGTTCATCGAGAAACCAATCATACAACGGTCGATGATCTTCAAATTCCAATGTACAAATTGAATGTGTAATACCCTCAATCGAATCGGATAAACAATGCGTATAATCGTACATAGGGTAAATACACCAATCGGTATTTGTGCGATGATGGGCCCTATGA
>CAZWBV010000147.1:0-7275 GCA_964632225.1 uncultured Gammaproteobacteria bacterium
ATCTGTGCGCCTTGATCTTGAAGAAATATCCTCGTTTGTGGACGGACACTAACTAGGCCAAAGTAAGTTGATATGTCTGGCCCTATTACCAAATATTGCTACCAAATATTGCGTTTAATCCTATCGCGATAACTTAAGTTGGTTTGTTTAGTAAATCCTCGAATCGATCTTCAAAATCTGAAATTAGAAGTTCGTGATCATTTAAGTCATCTTGCAAATCATCATATTGCGTAGAGTCTTCATCAAGCAAATCCATTTTTTCTTTGATTTCCTTAATCTTGCCTCTTGCTATTTTGATCGCCAATTTTAAATTCTGCTTCTCGCGGCCTACTGATTCTTCTTCCACGAGAATATAACATTTTCCATTTTCAATATGGTAGATGGATGTTTGGCCCATAGTTTTTAGTTATTATCTCTCATCGTCCATTTTTTGCTTTTCAAACATTGCTTTCACTTTTATATCCTCTGCAATTTGTCTCAATAGTATTTTAAAACTATCCAATGGCATATCAATCGCTGGAAATATAGTGTAGTGAGTGGCTTTATTTCGCTTGCGGCGGGAGTCACAAAGACCCAAGCCATCAGGAATACTCACATTTTTTGGAATTATATACCAAAATTTTCCTGAAATTGGCGCGGATTTTATGTCGTCAAATAGAGAAATTCCTCCGCCGGGACCGCCTTTTACCCATCGAACCTCGCCACTTCTTCCTGTAGGGGTTTTTGAATCTACACCGCAACAGCGGTAAAATTCTATTTCTTCAATATCCCTGTTCCTGACAACATCTATTTTATTATGTTCACTATTACCTAGGCGAAACAAATCAAGCTCAAAATAGCCATAATATTCCTTTACCATCGTATCTCTCCAGAATGCACATGGTTACCTATAAATCTCAAGTGTACCATACCATAATCAACGTAGTGCGTGGCATCGAACTCAAATTGCAATGTCGATTCCTCTATCTAGGGGCAAGACGCGGGCGATATCGGTTATGAATTAGTAAAGTCACAAATGCCTAACGAGTGAGTGATGAGCTGTTCAATGAAGCAGGGCAGGATAGTACCCCTCAAGCTATTAAGTAAGCAAAGTCTATACAAACGGTATCGTATACAAGCCTTGACAAGTGAACGGCACAGATCCCTATAATTATTATAAGTAAGGATGTAATTGTCAGCATAAAAAGTCTGTGAATAGGATCACAAGTCCTTGTTTAAGCCGCGTGCATAAACTAGTCTATTGGTTGAAATTCCCTGGTATAGCGTGTACGAATTGGACTGGTTTGCCAGTTGATGTCGTGGTAACTTGTTGTAATGTGCTTTCATGATGCGCAAAGTAAGTATAAGAAATACAGTATGTTAAAGATTATTTTTTGTGGAATTCCGAACAGATTTTCTGTTTCACCCAGCCTATTGCTGGGTGTTTTGTTGTTCAGTGTCAGCACTTACCTGACAACACATGCCACAGCCGCCACCAGCAGTAGTGGACAAGTCACTAAAAACAGCCCTGATACCAACGCTAATAACAAAACTAATAACAAAACTAATAACAAAACTAATAACAACACGAAAAGTACTATTAGTAGTGACAAATCCAGTAGTGACAAATCACCTAAAAACAAAGTCGCTGCTGATAAAGCGACTACAAAAAAACCGAGTGGCGTAGTTCGCAAAGGTGACGGGTTATTAGCCGCGCCAACGGCGGTGATACCCACAGCGGGTGACAGCCAGGTTTCAATTCATTGGCGAGTGGTTGACGGGGCTAAATCTTATGTTATTTATTGGCGCAATATTAAAGGCGTCACTAAATTAAATGGCGGGAGGATTAAAATAGATTCTCCCGTTTTCGTGCACCGTAAGCTGAAAAATGGCACTTCTTATCATTATGTCGTTACTGCGATCAATGCTAACGGTGAAAGTGTTGAATCAACCGAAGTGAGTGCCATACCGCAACAGCCTGTTCCTGCGACACCTGCAGGTGTCACAGCGGTTCAGTTTGATGAAAAAATCAAGGTTCATTGGGATCCGGTGCATACCGCAACGGGCTATAACCTGTATTGGTCTTTGCAAAAAAATGTAACCCGATTGGCAGGTAACAAGATAAAAGACGTCACCTTACCTTATACGCATATTAATCTTAATAATGGAACGACTTATTATTATGTTGTGACCGCAGTGAATTCCGGCGGTGAAAGCGCATTATCCACTGAAACAGCCAGTGTGCCGCAAGTTGCGGTACCAGCCGCACCCACAAATTTTGCTGCGGCAGCGGGTGATACGGACGCTATACTCACCTGGACCCAGGTGAAAGGTGCTACGTCCTACAATCTTTATTGGTCCGTTAAACCAGGTGTGACACTAAAAACGGGCAAAAAAATTGAAAAATTATCGCCCCCCAGCCGACTTGTCGATCTGCCGAATGGTACACGCTTTTATTATGTTCTGACGGCCCTTAACGCTGCCGGTGAAAGTGCGATTTCAAATGAAATTTCGACTACACCACAAATTTCAGCACCTGCTGCGCCAATTAAAGTGAGCGCCACACCCGAGGACGGTAAGGTGATCATCAGCTGGCAGAAGGTGGATGGCGCAGTTTCCTACAATCTATATTGGTCAAAAAAGCAGGGTGTCACTGCCGCATCCGGTAAGATTATCAGAAATATAACTGTGACAGATTACACACAGCTAAAACTTGATAATGGATCCGCTTATTTTTATGTGCTCACTGCGGTCAACGCAGGAGGGGAAAGCGCATTATCCAATGAAGTTGCTGCGGTTCCTCGGGCAGCTGCGCCTGCTGTGCCCACAAATATCGCCGTGGTGCCAGGTGACGGTGAAGTAAATATTAATTGGCACATGGTTGCAAATGCGACCTCCTACAATGTGTATTGGTCTACAGTATCGGGTGTGTCGAAGATATCAGGAAGGAAAGTAGAGAATGTTAAACCGAAACAGTCATTGTCTAAATTAAGCAATGGCACGCAGTATTTCTTTATTGTGACTGCCGTCAATGCAGGCGGTGAAAGCGCGGATTCGATCGAAATTTCTGTTATTCCACAAGTGCCTGCACCTGCGGTACCCGTTGGTGTTAGCGCAACCCCTGCCAATAAAAAAGTCTCTATTGCCTGGGAAAAGGTGAGCGGCGCGACGTCCTATACTCTTTATTGGTCTACAAAGCCTGGTGTGACAAAGGAAACAGCGACCATACTTAGGAATAGAAAAATAAATGACGTGCAATCCAATTTGCTTAACGGTACCCACTATTATTATGCAGTTGCGGCGGTAAATGCCGGGGGTGAAAGCGCACTGTCAAACGAAGTCACCGCTGTTCCGCAAGTGTCTGCACCTGCTGCGCCAGTGGATATCAGCGCAACGATAGGCGACAAAAAAGTCGTTCTGAATTGGAGCAACAAGGTGAGCGGCAGCGTGGGTGTTACTTCATATAATATTTTCTGGAACCAGACTGGCAGCGTGACTTCGCAAGGTACGCCGCAAAATGCTACGATGATCAAAAACGTTTCGCCTCCTTATACCCATACAGGGCTAAAGAACGGTGAAACCTACTATTATGTCGTGACCGCGTTTAACGCAGGTGGTGAAACGGCGTCGCAAAATATAAAAGTGGTATTGTTGCCCGATGTGCCCGTGTTTGCATCGGCCGTTGGCGGTGATGAGAAAATTGTATTAAGTTGGAATAATGTTGAATATGCAAAATCGTATTCTCTTTATTGGGGTACTTTTTCTGATGTAAATTCATCAAGTAACAAGCTAAAGAATGTTGTGTCTCCGTACACGCATAACAAGTTAACAAATGGATTGACATATTATTATGTCGTCACTGCAAACAATGAAAGTGGTGAAGCGACATCGAATCGAACTGTTGTTACGCTCGCACCGGATGCGCCTGCGATATCAGCGTTACGGGGTGGGTTTGAGCAGGTCGAACTTGACGTGAAAGAAACAATTGGTGCGACGCGTTATCACCTGTATTGGAATACAACGGGTAACGTAACAAATAAAGATAATAAGATAAAAAATATTTCAGTAAATTACAAACATTTGAAACTCAATAATGGATCGACTTATTTTTACAAAATCTCTGCGGAAAACGCCGGAGGCGAAAGTGATCTTTCTGCTGAAGCTAATATTACGCTTGCACCGGATGCGCCCACAATTACTGAAGCAAAAGTAGTGGATACATCGATTAGCCTCAATTGGAAAAAAGTGTCAGGCGCGGTTTCTTATAATATTTACTGGAATGCCAATGGCAATGTAACAAAGAACGATAATAAAATTACGAATACAGCGAAAGTAACAGTCAGCGCGCCATTTGTTCATTCGAGACTCACTAGAGGCACCACATACTATTATGTTGTAACCGCAATAAATAAAGGGGGAGAGAGCAGGTTATCTGCCATATTTAAAGCAACATTGGTGCCGGAAGCACCAAAAATATTATCGCTAAGAGGCGCTAACAATCAGGTTTCTGTAAATTGGACCGCCGTACATGGTGCAACGTCGTATAATATTTACTGGGATAACAAAACGGATGTGACGCTGAAGTCGAAAAAGCTGGAAAATGCATATAGCGCAAAAATCAAAGGTGTTTCTCCTACATTTATACATTCACGGATCGCCAACGGGAGAAAATATCATTATCGAGTCACTGCTATAAATGCGGGTGGAGAGAGTGAAGCATCCATTGAGGATGCCATCATATTACCCCCGGATCCCCCCGTGATAATTTCATCCACAGGTGCGCATAAAATTGTGACTCTGGTCTGGAATCCGATTAAGCATGTCGATTCTTATACTATCTATTGGGGAATTAGAAAAGGTGTTAGCAAAAAAAATGAAAAAGTAATTGACGCAACATCGCCATATACCTTTTATGAACTGGAAAACAGGCGGCCGTATTATTATGTAATGACGGCCAACAACGCGGGGGGTGAAAGCGCGATTTCATCTGAGGTCAGCGTGACGCCGCATAACAAGTCGTTGGCCGGTTTATTTAAAGATGTGAAGCTGCAGCGCTGTATTGATGAATTGGCAAAATCCCGTAACTGGACGTATGCGGATCAAATTGTGGGTACTGTCTATTGTGGCAGTGCGGGTATAAAAAATCTGTCAGGCATGGAATTTTTGGTCAATATTAGCAAATTATCGTTGAAAAATAATTCAATCAGTAATCTTGAGCCATTATCGAGTTTGACAAGATTAACATCCTTATCATTGGATTCTAATAATATTAGCGACGTGGGGCCATTAGCGACATTGAGTAAATTAACTACACTGCATTTGCATAATAACAGTATTAGTGATGTGAGCGTGCTTGCGGATATTACTCTATTAAACTATTTGTCCCTATACAAAAATACAGTTTCGGATATAAGCGCACTCGCCAGTCTGACACAACTTACCAGTCTGTACCTTAACAGTAATAAAATTCGTGATGTGAGTCCGATTGAAAAACTGGTTAATCTTAAATTTTTGGATCTGGGGCGTAATAATATCGGTGGCCAGGGTGTTGGTCATCTCAGTGTACTTACTTCATTGATAAATGCAGACAATATTCATTTGATCAGAAATAAAGAGATCTCATGCGCGGAATTAACGACGCTAATAACAACAATGGGTTCTCCGCCTGTTGATACCGATGGTATAAATTCTAATTTTGATGTTGCCACGGACGGGACTAATTGTACTAATCCCTAATTTCAGTTCGATGCTCGCCGGGTTGCAGTTGATCTATTGAATAGGATCCGATGCGGTGACGTATTAATCTTAATGTTGGAAAGCCAACTGCGGCTGTCATGCGTCGTATTTGTCGGTTTTTACCTTCCTGTAGCGCGATTTCCAGCCAACTTGTGGGTATGTTGGCCCGGTAACGCACCGGGGGTGCACGTGTCCACAGTTTTTCAGGTTCTGCGATGAGGTTAACTTTTGCTGATTTTGTTATGCCGTCTTTTAGTTTGATGCCGTTGCGCAATTTTTGTGCTGTATTTTCGTCACACTTTCCCTCTACCTGCACCCAATAGGTCTTCCATTGCTTGTGCCTGGGATTCGCAATTTGGTGTTGCAATCGCCCATCATTCGTTAGCAGCAGCAGGCCTTCACTGTCCTTGTCCAAGCGGCCCGCAGGGTATATTTCTGGAATAGAGATGTAGTCGGATAAATTGCATCGGCCGTCTTTATCGGTAAATTGACAGAGTACATTGTAGGGCTTGTTAAGCAATATGATGATTGACATCGTTTCCACAGGGATCGTTTCCATTTCCACAGAGCGCCTTCCCACAGAGCACTTTCCACAGAAGAGCACAGAGCAGTGCTCTAAAATTATACCATTTCCAGACTTTTCCATTCAAACAAATTCTCAACGCTACGGTTTTGCGCGTCCCCGAATGGTGTACCTTTCAATGTGCAGGTTTTGGTGCCTTAGCTGGTTGGCGATATGCTTGATTTTATGCAAATATAGCGTTTATTTTCCTATACCTGAAGCGCATTTTAACCCCTGTTAAGGAGAACACCCATGCCCACACTGAATTTCATTGATAAATCGGAACCATTGTCCGATTTTATCAGCGCAAATTGTCCCGACGTGAAGGACGCCCAACTGGACGCCGCGTGCCGTCTCCTCGCAAGGTACAATCTTCGCCGTGTGAACCAACCAGTATTCTCCAACGAAATAGTCGCGATCCCCGATGACTTGGAACAACAACTGTGCATCGGTGGCATGAGAAACGACACCGCCCCGCAGTTGAACCCGGAAGAAAACAGCGTTCTGCGTGCACTATTGCAGCAGCATAGCGGTGGTGAAATATTAGCCATGAGTGAGATCATGGAATTCTTACCCGCTGGCGATGATACCCTCAAGGCTTTTGCTGGAGGCCTGCTGGGTGCCTCCCGGGCGCGGGGCAAGACGTATATTGGGGCGCTGCAGCGATATAACGACAGCCTGATGCAGTGGAAAAACACCCCCAAGAAACAGCGCAACAAGGTCAAGATAGACAAAGTGCAACCGGCCCATGAAAATCTCAGCAAAGCTTACAAAAATGAACTGGACAGCATGACCCGCAGAGAGGCGCGAATAATGAGAGACCCGAAGCAGGGCATGCGTGTGCTGCGCAGTCGCCAATACAGCATTGACCTGACTGGCTCAAGCGATGTGCAGCGCCTGAAACGTTTTCTGAAAATCGCCAGAGTGAGCGCGGTGGGTGCCATTGTGATCGATGCCACACTGGCGGGGCAGAAAGTGCAGAATGCCCGCGATGCGGG
>CAZWBV010000148.1:0-7172 GCA_964632225.1 uncultured Gammaproteobacteria bacterium
GCAACACAGTCTAATTCAGCAGGGTGCCAGTTCCTTCTGTAACAGTAACAGTTGCTTCATAGTCGGAGGAAGCCGATTTTTTAACTGATTCGTCAACATCTTTGTTATCGCTATTTATAACGACGTCTTCAACCGTTTTGCCATGAACATTTTCATTTGCAGTCGTCGTGAGTTCATTATTTTCTGATTGAATCTCCAATATTGAACTGGCTTCTTCTTCCACAACCTCTTTTTCATTAACGGCGTTACTGACCAAGTTTTCCTTATCAACGCCATCTCCTAGTGCAGAAAAATCAGCATCGCCTTCATCCCGGTCTTCACTTAGATCTTCACCCAAATTTTCATCGACATCGTTGTCGCCACCATCTTCCTCAACATCATTAATTGCGTTTGCTGAATCCTCCTGCGTATTAATTTCGCCTTCATTCTCAATGTAAGAGTCTATATCAGTATCAAAGTCAGAGTCAGTATCAGATTTAATGTCAGAATCAACATTCGAGTTATTGACCGTATCCGAGTCACCCTCATTGTCAATTTCGCTATTGGTAGCCACTTCGGGTATTTCATCGCCGGAGCTTAAACCTTCACCGATCTTATCCAAATCCTTGATTTCCGCCAGCGTAGGTAATTCATCCATGGATTTTAGATTAAAGTAATCCAGAAAATCCTTGGTTGTTGCGAATAATGCTGGCCGGCCAGGGACATCACGATGGCCGACGACTTTTACCCAGTCCCTTTCCTGCAAGGTTTTCATAATATTGGAACTAACGGCGACCCCCCGAACATCTTCTATTTCAGCACGCGTGATAGGTTGTCTATAGGTAATCAATGCGAGTGTTTCCAGCAACGCCCGCGTGTAGCGCGGTGGTTTTTCTTCCCAAAGTTTGGATACCCAGTGGGAATATTGCTGGCGAACCTGGAATCGATAACCGGAACTAACTTGTTTCAACTCAATTCCGCGCGCCTGATATTCTTCCTCGAGGGTGGCGAGTATTTTTTTTAAGTCCGCACGTTCCGGCAATTCATCCAGATCAAACAATGCAAGTATTTGATCAATACTCATGGGTTTATCTGCAGCAAACAGTGCTGCTTCAATAATATTTTTTATTTTTTCGTGTTCTATTGACATGTTGATGAGGCCTTTACGTGTATTGGACCATAAGGTTCATTTTGAACAAGTTCGATCAAAGATTCTTTAACCAATTCCAAAATAGCGATTAATGTCACAACAACACCCGCCCGGCCTTCATCATGCGGAAATAACTGACTAAAATCCGTAAAGTGGTCCTTGCCTATGGTATTCATCACATGAGACATACGTTCCCTGACAGATAACGCTTCGCGTTGAATATGGTGATGAGAAAACATTTCTGCGCGTTTCATAATATCTTTTAGTGCAGCTAAAATATCGCCCATTTCGACGTTCGGTGTGGGTTTCACCAACGTTAACTTTGGCGGCGCGACCAAGACAGGATATAAATCTCGATTTATTCGCGGCATGTTATCTATATTTTCTGCAGCTTGCTTAAAACGCTCATATTCCTGTAAACGTCTTATTAAATCCGCTCGCGGATCATCTTCTTCTTCCAGTGCGGCGGGTCGCGGTAATAACATGCGCGACTTTATTTCCGCCAACATCGCCGCCATAACTAAATAATCGGCTGCCAACTCCAGACGTATATCTTTAATAATTTCGACATACTGCATGTATTGACGCGTTATCTCCGCGATAGGAATATTGAGAATATCCAGGTTTTCTTTTTTTATTAAATACAACAATAAATCCAACGGACCAGAAAACGTTTCTTCCAGAAAAACTTCAAGTGCATCCGGCGGAATATATAAATCCAACGGTAACTGCGTTTGGCAATAGGGCTTACCATTGACGGTTGCAATCGCCTCTGTCACCTGCCCCACGATGCTGTTGGCCTCTTCCTCAGTTTTGTTCATCGTTACCCTAATTTGAATCTCAACGCGTTTAACTTCTTAATAGTCAATCTAATAAGTACTTAACTCACTTACTTATAATTTAAGCCCATCGTCTGACGCACTTCTTCCAGTGTATCGCGGGCAATATCTCTCGCTTCCTCACACCCTTCATTAATAATGTTTCGCACAATAACCCAATCCTCCAGATATTCTTGTGCTTTTTCCCGTATCGGTGACAATTCATTTTGAATGGCGCTAACAATCGGTTGTTTACAATCCAGACATCCGATTTTTGCCTGGCGACAACCTTCTTTAACCCAGGCTTTGGTTTTATCGTCAGAATATATCTGATGAAATGCCCAAACGGGGCATTTATCTGGGTCGCCTGGATCATCACGCCGTATTCTGGCCGGGTCTGTCGGCATTTTTTTAATCTTCAGCTCGATATCATCGGATTCTTCGCGCAATGTAATGGTATTGTGATAAGACTTGGACATTTTTTGTCCATCCAAACCCGGCATTTTAGCAGCTTCTGTGAGCAATGCCTGTGGTTCGGGAAATATTATTCGACCTCCCCCCTCAAGATACCCAAATAACCTTTCTTTATCACCGAGTGTGATATTTTGTTGTTCATTTAATAGCGCACGCGCTGTTTCTAGCGATTCATGATCACCTTTTTCCTGAAAATTAGTGCGTAACTCTTTATAAAGCTTAGCATTTTTCTTACCCATTTTCTTGGTCGCCGCCTCCGCTTTGTCCTCAAAACCTGGCTCACGCCCATATAGGTGATTAAAACGACGTGCTATCTCCCGGGTCAGCTCAACATGGGCAACCTGGTCTTCGCCCACTGGCACCTGTCCGGCCTTATAGATCAAAATATCGGCACTTTGCAGTAAAGGGTAACCTAGAAAACCATACGTCGCTAAATCCTTTTCCCGCAGTTTTTCCTGTTGGTCTTTATAGGTGGGTACGCGTTCTAGCCAACTCAGTGGTGTCGACATCGAAAGTAACAAATGCAATTCCGCGTGTTCAGGCACCATTGACTGCACAAAAATTTTTGCTGAACCTGGATTCACGCCCGCAGCCAGCCAATCCACAACCATCTCCAACGTATTATTGGAAATGTCTTGAGGTGATTCATATTCTGTCGTCAGCGCATGCCAATCTGCAACAAAGAAATAACAATCATATTCATGTTGTAGTCTAAGCCAATTCTTAAGCACACCGTGATAGTGCCCCAAATGCAATTTACCGGTCGGCCGCATTCCAGACAAAACACGTTGATGTTGTAACGCCACGTTATTCAAACTCTTCTCCCTTCGCATTAAAAACTGTATTAAAAACTGTAATAAAATCGGGTATTCAAACAGGTGTGAATGCATATACCCGTGCTAACAGGCATGCCCTTCATAATTGAAACAATTGGTAAATGGCGGTGATAGTCGCCTCAACAGGCGGCCACAATATTTTTCCTAAAAATCCCAGCGCTAGCAAGCCAAGTAGAATAAAAAAACCATAGGGTTCGATTCGACTGAATTTCCATGCCATCGGCCCAGGCAACAAACTCGTTACGATACGACCACCATCTAATGGCGGCAGTGGCAGGAGATTTAAAACCATTAACAAGATATTAATCAATATGCCCGCCTGCCCCATTGCAATCATTGGATTCGCTAACCAGTCAAACGTACCGCTGAGTAAAAAGCCTATTTTTATAACCAGCGCCCAAAGTAACGCCATCACTAAATTTGCAGCGGGTCCGGCGATAGCAACCAACGCCATATCGCGTTTCGGGTTTTTTAAATTTTCCCAAGTAACCGGTACGGGTTTAGCCCAGCCAAAGAGAAAACCACCCATCATGGACAACAATATCGGCACAAGCACGGTGCCAATCGGATCAATATGCTTAATCGGATTTAACGTCAATCGCCCCATCATCATTGCGGTAGGGTCACCCAGTTTTTTAGCCATCCACCCATGCGCAACTTCATGCACCGTAATCGCGAATAACACGGGTAATGCAAAAATAGCAATCTGTTGTATTATATTCGTCTCTTGCATTGATCAGACAACCACCAAACTATCAATTAAGCTATCAATAAAAGCCATCAATAAATAACCAATGTAACGCAATCATTATTGGCTGCTGTTAATGTATACTCACACATGAATAAATGGATAATTTAAAGGGTAATTTAAGAGTCTATAAAGTCCGTCGCGCCCAAGCCATTGCGCTTCACAACCGGTTTATCACCGACCAAATCGATCACCGTCGTCGGCTCAATCCCGCAGTTGCCGCCATCGATCACTGCCTCTATTTGATGTCCAAGTTGTTGTTGAATTTCTTGCGGATCTGTCAGCGGCATGTCATCTTGTGGCAAAATAAGTGTGGTACTCATAATGGGTTCCCCCATGGCCTCCAGCAAGGATTGAGCAATGGCATTATTAGGCACACGTAGTCCGATCGTTTTGCGCTTCGGATTCTGTAACCGCCGGGGCACCTCACGCGTCGCTTTCAAAATAAACGTATAAGGGCCAGGCGTTAACGCCTTAATCATTCGATAGGCGCTATTATCGACTTTTGCATAAGACGCAATTTCTGATAAATCCCGGCACACCAACGTAAAATTGTGATTCGAATCTATACGACGAATATTGACCAAACGCGCCATCGCCTGCCGGTCACCGATATGGCATCCCAAGGCATAGCTGGAATCCGTTGGATAAGCAATAATCCCCCCCTTATGCATCATCGCAACAACCTGACAAATCATGCGATTTTGGGGGTTTTCCGGGTGGATTTTGAAGAAACGGCTCATATTCAGTAATTTGTCCAATAATATGCTACATTATCGCGGTTTAAAATGCGCTTTGGAAGCCTTCATTTGCATCCGTACCATAACCGAGTATTAGACAAATATGAAATTGTTGTTCGATTTTTTTCCAATTATACTGTTTTTTATTGTTTTCAAAACAAATGGCATTTTTGCTGCCACTATGGCGGCGATTATAGCGACGTTCATCCAAGTGGGTTTGTTTTGGCTCAAACACCGACGCTTTGAAAAAATGCACCTGGTTACCCTGGTGCTTATCAGTGTATTTGGTGGTGCAACATTATTATTGGAAGATGAAATCTACATTAAATGGAAACCGACCGTGCTTAATTGGCTCTTTGCTGTTGCATTTATAGGAAGCCAGTATATCGGTAAAAAAACCATTGCAGAACGCATGATGGGCAATGCCATCAAGCTACCTGCACCGATATGGACACGGCTCAATTGGAGTTGGGCATTGTTCTTTGTTGTGCTCGGTTTTGCTAATATATTTGTACTTTATAACTATGATACTGAAACCTGGGTTAATTTTAAACTATTCGGAATGCTGGGACTTACTGTACTATTTGTTATCGCACAGTCGTTGGTACTTGCACGTTTTATCAAACAGGTACCTTCTTAATTGTAAAATAAGTTAACTGTAAAAGAAGACAAAAAACAGGACAGATAATCAAGGGGGGGTATAAAAACCAATGTTGTATGCCATCGTTGCAGAAGATTCTAAAAATAGCTTAAGCAAGCGGATGGAGTCGCGCCCTGAACATATACAACGCCTTAAAGAACTAAAACAACAGGGAAAACTTATTCTCGCTGGCCCATTACCGGCAATAGACAATATCGAACCTGGCCCTGCCGGGTTTACCGGCAGCTTAATCGTTGCTGAATTCAAATCACTTAAAGAAGCGGAGCATTGGGCCAATGATGACCCATATATTAAAGCAGGCGTTTACCAGAAAATAACGGTAAAACCGTTTAATAAAACGTTTCCATAACCATAAGTTCCCATAACCATAAACAGCGTACCCAAACATATTCAGCAACAACCGAAAATATATAAATAATGCTAACAGGATAATCGTATGAAACAACTTACACAACTACTGATGCCACTCATATTCGGCATCGCGTTTATGTCCCTAAACAGTTTACCGGCAAGAAGTGCGGAGACCAGCAAAATCATCGCAACCGTCGCCGATGAAAATATTACTCAGGAAATGTTCAATACATACGTAAAAAGGCGTGGCGTAACAGAATTGAGCAAACTGACAACCGCGCAAAAAAATGCAATAATCACCGAACTTGTCAACCGTGAATTGCTTTATCAGGTTGCGCTAAAAGACAAACTCAACGAAACCCCGTTAGTGGCGTCGGAGCTTAATAATATTCAGCGCAATTTGTTTGCAGCCGCCGCTATTCGACAAGCGGTCACCAGCCAGGGTCCAATAACCGATAAAATGATGCGTGCAGAATATGACAAAGTCATTGGCACGCAATCCACGAAGGAATACAAGGCCCGACATATCCTCAGCGAAAATGAAAAAAATGCCAAAGACATTATTCTTGCTCTCAATAAAGGGGCCAAGTTTGAAGACCTCGCGAAAACAAAATCAACCGGGCCAAGCGGAAAAAATGGCGGTGATTTAGGTTGGTTTAGAAACAATCAAATGCTACCAGAATTTACACAAGCCGTCGCAAAACTTGAAAAAGGAAAATACACCACCACACCCGTTAAAACACAATACGGTTGGCACGTCATTTTACTGCAAGATGTTAGAGAAGCGCCCGCACCCACATACGAAGAAATGAAAAATGACATGAAAGCAAGTTTGAATAGTCAACGATTGGATAAATACATCAATTCCCTTAAATCGAACACAAAAATAAAAATCTTCTAGGAGGCTGTACCCCTACCAGATATTACAAAAGGACATTGAAATGGCGGAAATATTACTCTGTGACAAAACATTCAATCTGTCGCAGTTCTCTCAACAGTGCGGCGTCTCCCCTGATCAGTTGTATTGTGGCGGCCAACCAATAAGTACGCAGCCACCTTATCGCCCCTACCTGATCGGCCCATCCCCGTCACCGATCAATAAGGGCATTCTCAACACGCTCAATTTGCCCAAAAGTCCACGAAATTTGTTTGATTTGGCCAGCACGTTTGGCGCGGACGCCACGGGAGCGATCGCGGACACAATGGCGAAACTGGAAATTGAAGTCGCGGTAACCGGCGCAGCCACCAGCGCCTATTCGAGACGCATGGGGGAATTTGGTCACGCCGTGAAACATTATCAGGAGGCGTTGCTGACCTACCGAGATACCACAAAATCCGCTGATGTCTCTGCCCGTGCATCGACAAAACAAACGGCACACAACGCGTTCAAGAAAATGCAACAAGGGTTCCAAAAA
>CAZWBV010000149.1:0-7171 GCA_964632225.1 uncultured Gammaproteobacteria bacterium
GAAATGATGCTTTTTAAGGTTCTTTCGGTTTCAACATGTAATGGTGTTGTTGTTTGCCTTGGTAGTGATGAAAATACACTAGTCGCAAAAAAAATTTTGGCGCGTGGCGTAAAAATTTATTTTTTACATATGAATTCAATGAGTTTTAATGTTAGAAGTCTGTATAAGCTAAGGAACGTATTGAAGCGCGAATCGCCTGATGTTATTCAGGGATGGATGTATCATGGAAATATAATCGCGCTTTTGGCTGGTACGGTTTGTCGCAGTGCCGCAGTACTGTGGAATGTTCGACATTCTTTGCACGACATTAAAAATGAAAAGTTTATTATGCGGCATATAATTCGTTTAAATGCGCTATTTTCGAACAGGCCTGATTTAATTATATATAACAGCGCGACATCTGCAAAGCAGCATGAAAAATTTGGTTTTAATAAAAGTAAAGTCAAAATAATACCAAATGGATTTGATGAAGAATCGTTTGTACCTGATGCGTCTAGCCGGGAATGTATTCGCAAACAATTTTCAATTAAAGGTGATGAATGCTTGTTGGGGCTGGTAGCAAGATTTCACTCTATGAAAGGGCATGTTGTATTTATTGAAGCAATGAAAAATATAGTGGATCAACATAGTAATATTAAAGCAATGTTAGTTGGTAAAAATTTGGATGCTAACAACAAGTTATTAGTAAAATTGATTAACAAAAATAAACTGTCGAAGCACATATTATTGCTTGGCGAATGTGATAATGTACCCGCACTGACGTCTGCTTTTGACATTGCGGTGTCAGCGTCTCTCTGGGGTGAAGCATTTTCAAACGCAATAGGAGAGGCAATGATGGCAGGGGTTCCGTGTGTGGTGACGGATGTGGGTGACTCTAGGTGGATAGTGGGTGAATTCGGGAAAGTGGTAAGACCTGGTGATATTCATGTTTTAGCTAAAGCCTGTCTTGAACTCATAGAAATGAGTGTTACAGGGAGACGTATGCTTGGTGAACAGGCACGCTCAAGAATTCAGAATAACTTTGGAATTAAAACGATAACAGAACGGTACGATAACTTATACAAGACATTCTCCTAATTAAGAATACCATTGTGTAGACAAAAGTGTAGACAAAAGTGTAGACAAAAGTGTAGACAAGCCACGCACTGTACATTTTAGCAGAAAAACAAGTGGATGGAGTTATCATTGTACACCAGACGCATCATTATAATATTCTTAGCTGCAATTTATCCGGTAGTTTCAACTGGTGAACAATTTAAGTTTCAGTGGAATAGATTTCACTATCCTATGGAACAATACACCAATAAAGATGCTCGTAATATAGCGGATACGATCGTCGCCTTGCAAAGGCCGACCGGTGGGTGGGGGAAGGGGGTGCCACCAGATAAAAATTATTCTACGCTTGAATTGGCGTCGATTATTGCCGCGCAACAGTCTTTTTCTTTATTATATGATCAATTGGTTACCACTGGTGCTTATAGTCATAAAGCGACTACATTAGACAATGGCGCTACCCATGAACATATTCGGTTTTTGCTTAGAGCAGCCAAAGCAACAAAAAATAAAAAGTATA
The DNA here is from genome assembly GCA_964632225.1 of uncultured Gammaproteobacteria bacterium. GTDB lineage: Bacteria > Pseudomonadota > Gammaproteobacteria > SG8-11 > SG8-11 > JAADIM01. Next base: position 1,574 of record CAZWBV010000149.1, read on the forward strand.
AAGATGCAGCGCTGAAGGGTATAAAATACTTATTGATTGCACAAACAAAAAAGGGTGGGTGGACACAAAATTACCCAAATTTAAGTTCATATGGTGGGTATGTAACATTTAATGATGGTGCTATGGTTGGTGCGATGACTACCTTACAGGAAGTCGCAGGCGGTCAATATCATTTTATTTCTGATAAATTAAAGACAGAGTCAAAAGAAGCGGTTGAACAAGGTGTGGCGTTTATCCTCAAATCGCAAATAGTGATAGATGGAAAAAAAACAGCATGGGGTGCGCAACACAACAAGGATAATTATTTGCCCGAGGGAGGGAGAATCTATGAGTTGCCATCGATAAGTGGTCTTGAATCAGTCGGCGTAGTCAGGTTGCTAATGCGAATTTGTGAGCCCGACGAAAAGATAGAATTGTCCATAATATCCGCAATCAATTGGTTTGAGAGTGTCAAGATCGATAATATTAATGTCACAAAAGTATATGATGATAAGTATGAGATTTCATTTAAGATGATGATCCAAGAAGACCGCACTTCAGGAAATGAGAGAGAATATATTTTTTTGGGTAAAGGTTATGACAAGGTGGTTATGCCAGCAAAAGGTAGACCGATATGGGCTCGCTTTTATGATTTGAAAACGCAGCAACCATTTTTTGTTGGTTGGGATGGCGTTAAGCGGTATTCGCTAGACAAAATAGATTATGAAAGACGCATAGAATATTCTTGGTATGGCTATTGGCCTGAAAATCTTATAAAAAATGATTGGCCCAAGTGGAAAAATAAATGGCTTAGTCAATAGAGATACCTTAATACAAGTTAAAGGGTAGACTCCTATCACGTAGTGCCATCAGTACATGGGTTGAATTAAAGTGAAAATATTGTTATTTGCTAATACAGACTGGTATCTCTATAATTTTCGGTTGCCGTTAGCTGAAAAACTTAGGGAGTTGTCTTTTGATGTTGTGCTAGTTTCTCCGCCGGGTGACTATGCTAATAAAATAGAACAGGCCGGCTTTTGTTGGATACCGCTCGAAATGGATCGGCGTAGTGTGAACCCGTTTTCAGAAATATGGGTTATAAAAAAACTGATAGATATCTATTTAACGCAAAAACCCGATCTTGTACACCACTTCACAATTAAGTCAGTGATTTATGGTTCTATTGCAGCCAAGTTTGTCGGTATAAAGCGTGTTGTAAATGCTGTTGCTGGTTTGGGCTTTGTTTTTACGAATAAAAGCATGTTTGCGAAGGTCTTGAAGCCAATTGCAAAGTTAGTTCTAAAGTTTTCGTTAAGCGGTAAGGGAACTCGCCTGATATTGCAAAACCCGGATGATCAGGCGCTATTTTTTGAGGCGGGCCTTGCGACTAAAGAGAAAACCAGGCTAATTAAAGGGTCTGGCGTGAATACCGTTCGCTTCAGACCGCACTCGAAGGTGAACAGTGAAGACGCGAATGTACTGTTGGCTTCGCGGTTGCTGTGGGATAAGGGCATCGCTGATTATGTCGAATGTGCACGCATTGTTAAAGATGGATACATGAATGCGAATTTTCTACTAGCGGGAATGCCTGACGGCGGCAATCCAAATTCAGTCCAGGAATCAGATCTGGAGAATTGGAATCAAGATGGGATTATTAATTCACTTGGTCATGTTAGTAATATGGCCGAAAGACTCAAGGATATTAATATTGTAGTATTACCTACAGTCTATGGGGAAGGAGTGCCCAGAATATTAATTGAGGCGGCGGCGGCTGGCCTTCCACTGGTGGCTACCGATGTGCCAGGGTGTCGTGAAATTATCGTAGACGGGGTTAATGGGTTTCTTGTTCCGGCAAGAGATCCTCAAGCATTAGCAAGCGCAATTATTACGCTGTTAAATAGAGTCGGTTTGCGTGATTCAATGGGGCAGGCCGGTAGAAAACTGGTACTTGAGAAATTTGATGAAAAAAGCGTACTTGAGCGAACAATTGATGTATATAAGGAAACTTTGTGTTGATCAATACGCAGGTGCTAGTTCTTAAGCAGTATTTATTCTATTTCAATAGCACAATTTGGTAATACAGCTTTATTATGTGAATAGCGCGATGAGAAGGTATTTCCTCTATTGCGCGGTTAGTTAACGGTATCATTTTTCTAACTGCATTGTCTTGCTGCGTGCGACGCACAATACGACGTACAATACATTGTTGTTGGGTGGACAAAGGAAAAGAAGTGATGCTATTAGACATGAGAGAAGTATTTGGAATCTTACGTTGTCCCAAATTGGGTGGTAAATTAAAAAGAATCGACGATAGGTTAATTACGGACGCTGGGGGGGGAGAACAAACGGGGTACGATATTATTAGAGATTATCCAGTTTTGATTGATTTTGATACAAGCGTATTAAAAAAAGAAAGCGTTGAAACGTTATGCTCAATGGTTGAAAGACATTCAGCTGAAGGCTTATTGAGTGTCATAAAACGATTGGTATCACCGCCAAAAAAAATAACCGCTGAAAATGTTGAGCACATAATGAGTTTGTTATTGAAGTCAAAAACGGGTGCAAGAGTATTAATTATTGGGGGGGGGACAATTGGACAAGGTATGGAACCCTTTTATAGTGATCCTCATATAGCGCTGGTTTCTTTTGACATTTATGCTTCGCCAACCGTCCAGTTTCTAGCAGATGCGCATAGTATTCCGCTACCGGATAGCAGTTTTGACGCAGTAGTTATACAAGCCGTGTTAGAGCATGTTTTAGAACCGAATTTGGTAGTTTCAGAAATCTATCGTGTTTTATCTCAACGCGGCGTCGTCTATGCAGAAACACCTTTTCTTCAACATGTTCATGAGGGCGCATATGATTTTACACGATATACAGAAAGTGGGCATCGCTATTTGTTCAAAAATTTCGAATTGATAAAGTCAGGCGCATCCGCAGGTGCTGGCACTCAACTTCTATGGTCGCTTGATCATTTTTTTCGTGGTCTATTTAGATCCAGAAAATCAGGTAAAGTAATAAAGCTCTGTTTCTTCTGGTTGCAGTATTTTGACAAATTGATTCCAGAGTCATATAACATTGATGCCGCCAGTGGAGTATATTTTTTAGGAAAGAAGAAAATATCACAAATAGATGGTAAGGAGATGGTTGATCATTATAAGGGTGCCCAGGTGTAAACGGTTTGCATGTAAATGCTGGTACGCTTATTATTTATCAGTATGAAAAATACATGCACTCATTATTGACAGCTAAAATCCAAAAAATTAATGTGTTTTTGTCGATACATACTTATTTATAACCTAGATTTTATATTTAAAATGACCACTCACACCCATGATAAACGCAGTACGATTGTCAATAAATATGCCGAAATAAACGACCGACTATTTATGTCTATAGATGAGGCCATTGAACTTTCCCATGAAATTGCACGGCGCATCAGCATGAATAGTGTTGAACCACATGGAATTGTTGGTATTGCAAATGGCGCTTTGTTGCCCACAAAGGTGATCGCCACTGATCTTAACCTTCCTTTTGAGATGATTGCTATTCGTCGAAAAAGTAGCGCAGTTAAATCCAGGTTGAGCCGTTACAAAGTTGTTGTCAAATTAGTATCCATTTGGCATAAAATTCCCGTCGCCAGGTTTCCTCTGGTGTGGGCTATGAAGATGATGAGGCACGGATTTAAATCAGATCCCGTTTTAACGGGCATTAATTGTTATCAGGGTCGGCACATTCTCCTGATTGATGACGCGACCGTTTCGGGTAAAACGTTGCGACGTGCTGAACAGATTTTGAGAAAACTTCAATGTCGACAGATCACAACAGCTGTGATATCGGTCTCGAAAAAGAATAAAAGAAGCGCTGATTTCTGTGTGCCTGATTATTTTATATCACAACAGATACCGCATTTTCCCTGGTCTATTAATAATCCTCAATTTCCGGAGTATCAAAAATGGTTGAAGCACAACGGTCTTGATGCAAGTCAGTAATGGGTACTGGGGCGCTGTTATTAATTGACCTCGATGGTGTTTTGGTTATTGATGATAAAGGAGATTCACGTATTGGTCAGGAGATTCTGCGGGTACATCGGAACCTGGCGGTAGAGCTTGATGCATTCAGTTTTCCGGTTGCTATTTTGACCCATCGTTCTCGCCATGAAGCGTACCAGTTAATAGCTGCGCTTGGCCTTGAACCTGGAAGGTTGGCGGGGGTATTTTCCGTAAATGATATTGTTTTCTGTAATTTGAGCGTTAACGGAGTTTTTTCCTTGCTGTACCGCGGTTCAAGAAAGAGTCGTATATTGCCCTTGATCTCTCGCAGATTGAATGTGCTCGCCGCAAATATTGCGTTTATTGATGACAGGCAGGAAAACGTGAATGATATGTCGGCCCATGGCGTGGGGCTGGCAGTGAAGGTGCCATCAGCTCGGCTGCAAGACGGAAATAATCTGCTCACGTTCGATCTTACCGAGACCTTGTCGCGCATTCAGGCATGGTTACAAAACAGTGGGAGGGAGAATGGGGAATACCGGGAAAAGCAAATTATCGAGGTTCCCCCCGTGCTTCTCGAGGTTTCCAGCCAACTCTATAGTGGTGTTAAATTGCAACGCCAACAGGGTGATTTCTACGGTCGAATTCGATGGGTACTAAAGAGCATTAGGCGTTTATTAATCCGAGGTTCCTTAGACTGAATATATGGTAAATTCGAGCGGTTGGGTTATGCTTTGACACGTTGACCAAAGCAGGGCTATTGATCTGCAAGATGGGTTAACCCATATTTACAATTGATATTTATTACATCTTAGCAATTAAAAATAAGAAAATGCGAGAAGTACTTAAGTCTATTACGGATAAAGCTTGCGGCGTTAGTCGAACAAGTATTAGTGCTGGAACCCGATAATTCAACGGAGCAGGCTATCACAATTTGCTTACGCAAGGTATTGAAAAAGACCCTGACCGCATTCAATTGCGATTGGTACTTGGTATAATTTATTCAGGGGCTAGTCGGAATGAAGAGCCTATTGAGCAGTTTAGATCAGTAATCGTACTTGAGCCAGACGTTTTTTCTCACCGGTACCGGTGAGCCAGTTTGTTTACTTATTTAGTATCACTTGGGTATGGCTTACTATGCAAAAAATGAACTTGTGTTAACGCGTCGTCATTTGGAAAAATCCTTGCAGCTTAATAGAGAGTTTGCAGGGGTGAATGAATTGAAGTCAGTACTGAAAAATATCAATCGCGATTCTTAAGCATACTTAGTCTATTGATGCTAATAGCGCCTATTTTCATTATGGGGGCAAAGGCGTTATGAGCATATTGCTTAATTGTTATATTCATAGTTGAAAATATTCTAATCTTGATTATTGAATATGATTAGAATATGCAGAATAAAGTAAAAGTGTTTATGTTTTGAATTTAAAGGTAGAATAACCCTGTCACGATGGTCTGTGTTAGCTGGGGTTAGTTACAAGGCAAACAGATATAAAATATATCTTCGCTGTTGTTTCATAAATAATTTATTTTCGATGGAACAAGGATATAGAAAATAAAACGACATTTATTAAAAATAACGGCGTAGTAGAAGCATGCAGCAATATAGTAGTTACATTATCGGCTT